>NZ_DATIRC010000398.1:0-7168 GCF_035470145.1 Romboutsia sp. | reverse complement strand
AAAATATCCAAATAGACAAAGTAAAGCACATGCTAAATTTAAATATGCAGTCCAATAGTAGGATACATTTTTACCTATATAATGGGATATATTTATTCCAAATACTAAAATGTTCATTATCCCTGCAATCAATACTACTTTTTTCTGAGAATTTAATCTACCTAAATATCTTCCCTGTTCATTTTTTATTATTAGATCTGTTTCTACTTTACTCTCTGCCCGAAAGTAATAATAACCATTGCTATTGTCTATATAATCAAGACCCGCATCTGAATACATAAGCTTATATTCATAAGCATCTAAATTATACGATTCTTTTAAATCTATAAAATATGTGTAGTTTTTAGGCTCTCCTTTCTTAAATATATAGTAAGTTGCAAAATTTATATTTACTAGGTGATATCCTTGCCTAGACATTTCTGATAGCCATGCAGTTTCTTTTTCTTCTTGACCTACTAAAAATAATCTAAATACTTTCTTATAGCCTTCCATTACCTACGCCTCCAAATTATTTATTATTTCTTTACCATTGTCTACTAATAAGTTTAATCTTTCATATTCTAGTTTTAAAATTTCTTTTCCTAGGTTTGTTAGTTTATAGCTTTTTCTTCTTTCATCTTCTGTTATTACCTGTTCTATTATCTCATCTTTTACTAGCTTACTCGTAGCTCCATACAAAGTTCCTGGACCTAATTTAACCTTCCCATTTGTCATTTCTTCTACATTTTGCATTAACTTATATCCATGTATAGGTTCTACCATAGATAGGAGAATGTAATAAGTTGCCTCTGTTAACGGAATGTATTTTCGAATTATTTTTTCACTCATATTTACCACCCTTATTAATTTATATAAATTTTATATATCGTCTTCTGTTCTATCGTCATACAATATATCATCTATCGATATATCGTATATCAATATAGTATTCATATGGTACAAAAACGTTAACTATATAATAAAATTTTTATATAAAAAATAAGGTGTGCGAATTTAATAAATTCACACACCTTATTTTTACTGTCATATATTTCATATTAATCATTTATATTTAAGCTTCATAAAGCACTATAGTATCATGTTTTAAATATTTTTCTACATTTATAACTCTTTGGTTTGAAGATCCTCTTAGCATTATAGATAAGTTTTTTTTATCTTCTTCAAACTTTCCATCAACTAATACATCTATATATTTTAATATTTCTCTTTGACTTTCATCAAAGTCTTCAATAACATATCCTGTCCATACATATATCATTTTTTGTGGATAAACTTTTTTAAATTCTTTACAAAGCATTATTACTCCATCTATATTTTGAGGGCATAGCGGTTCGCCTCCTAATATTGATAGATTTCTTTTAACATTGTTTTTATTTATATTATCAATAATGTAATTTAAATCATTATCGCTAAATTCTTTTCCACCTTCAAAGTCCCAAGTTTCTACGTTGAAACATCCTTTGCAATGATGAGGGCATCCTTGTGTCCAAAGAGACATTACTATTCCTAGACCATTTGCTATGTCGTTGTCTTTTATTTTAGAAAACTTCAATTATATCACTCCAAATCCTATAAGTGTAATACTCTTTGTCCTATTTCTTGAGTTCTTCCTTTGCCCCACATATTTGCACCAATGTAGCCACAAGTTCTTCTCATAACTTGCATTTCGTCTTTATCTTTATTTCCACAGTTTGGACAATACCAGTTTAAAGTATCATCAAGTTTTATTTCACCTGTATAATTACACTTGTAACAAACATCTGGCTTAGTGTTTATTTCAGCGTATTGTATATTGTGGTATATATAATTTATTATTTGTTCTACTGCTGGTAGGTTTTTACTCATATCAGGAACTTCTATATAACTTATACATCCACCTGAACTTATATCATGGAACTGACTTTCAAATGTAAGCTTTTCAAATGCGTCTATTTCTTCACTTACATGTACATGATATGAGTTTGTATAATACATTCTATTAGTTACATTTTCAATTTCTCCAAATTTTTGCTTGTCTATTCTACAAAATCTTGAAGTTAAACTTTCACCTGGAGTTCCGTATAATCCAAATCCAAGACCAGTTTCTTTTTTCCAATTTTGGCATGTATCATTTAAATGATGCATAACCTTTAGTGCAAATTCTTCTCCTTCTTTAGTAGTATGACTAACACCTAGCATCGCTTGTGTCATTTCATATATTCCTACGTATCCTAGAGAAAGAGTTGAGTATCCATTCTTTAGTAGATGATCTATTTTTTCGCCTTTTTTAAGTCTTGCGATTCCTCCATTTTGCCAGTGAATTGGAGATACATCCGACGTTGTTCCTAGTAAAAGGTTGTGTCTAACCATTAAAGCTTCTTTACAAAGCTTTAGTCTTTTATCTAGAACTTCAAAGAATTTGTCCATATCTTTGTTTGCTGTTAGTGCTACTTGTACTAAATTCAGAGAGATTACTCCTTGGTTGAATCTTCCATACCATTTATAATTTCCATTTTCATCTTTCCATGGTGACAAGTGCGAGCGACATCCCATGGGTGGGAATGTATTTCCTTCATAATTTTTCCTCATTATCTTTGCACTTTGATAATCTGGAACAAGGCGCTTAGTGTTACATTTAGCCGCTAGCTTTGTAATGTAATCATATTTACCACCTTCTAAGCAGTTATGCTCATCAAGTAAATAAACTAACTTAGGGAACTCTTCTCCTATCTCTTGCCCCTTGTAATTTTTCATTCCTTCTAATCTTTGAACTATCATTTCTTCACAAATTAAAGCCATTTCTTTTTCATATTCATTACCTTCTTCAATCTCTAAGTAAATAGTAGAAAATGGAGATTGACCATTGCTACTATATAAAGTTGACAATTGATATCTAATCGTTTGTATTCCTGCTCTTAATTCATCAGTCATTCTATCTTCAGCTAGTTCACAAGCTACTTCTTCTGAGTATTTTTCTTTATACTTTTTAAAATATTTATCATATGACACTCTTAAAAATGGTGCTATATGCTTTATAGTTATAGAGTTTCCACCGTATTGCCCACTAGCAATTTGAGCTATTATTTGTGTTACTATTGTACATGCTGTAGAAAAAGACTTTGGAGATTCTATTAACTTATTGTTTATTACTGTTCCATTTTGTAGCATGTCTTCTAAATTTATAAGCATACAGTTATGAATTGATTGCATTGCATAATCCATATCATGATAATGAAGCACCCCTTCATCATGTGCTTGTACTATATGTGCTGGTATTAATTTTCTTCTTGCTATATCTTTTGAAATTTCACCTGCTATTAGGTCTCTTTGAGTTGCTGCAAGGATTCCATCTTTATTAGAATTTTCGTTTATAACTTCTTCATTACTTCTATCTAAAAGTCCAAGTACACTATCATCAGTAGTATTTACTTCTCTTTTAAATGATTGTACTGCTCTATATCCTTCGTAAGCTTTAGCAGTTAATTGTTGTTTATAATTTATTAGTTTTGTATACACCATTTCTTCTACTTGGTATACAGTTGGTGAAAGATCTTTTTCAAAGTAGTAATCTTTTATTTCATTAGCTATTTTTTTAGCTATTTCTTCTTCATATATTCCACTGCCATATTTCATGGCTTTTAAGATTGCATTTTCAATTTTTTCTTTGTCAAATTGCACAATACTTCCATCTCTTTTTATTACATTTAATTTTGTAGTCATAAAACTCTCCTTTTGTCTGTTGCCTCTTACGTCTTGTTGAACTATATATAGTACAACGTTGTTTATTTTATACTATATATAGTACTTAATCAAGTTTTATTACAAAAAAAGAAAAAAGACTATCTTTGTTAAATAGTCTTTTTTCTTAATATAAAACGAATGAAAATTCTTTACTTCATTGGCACCTCTAAGCATGATGCTAAATCTTTTTCTGGAGTGCTTATAGGTTTTATATCAAATGAATCAACTAAGTATTGAAGTACATTTGGACTTAAGAACGCTGGTAAACTAGGTCCAAGATACATTCCTTTTATACCTAGTGATAATAATGCTAATAAATCAGCCACAGCTTTTTGTTCATACCAAGATAATATTATAGAAAGTGGTAAGCTATTTACATCTGTATCAAATGCATCAGCTAATGCTAGAGCTATTTTTACTGCTGAATAAGCATCATTACATTGACCTACATCTAATAATCTTGGAAGTCCTGCTACCTCTCCAAATTCTAATTTATTGAATCTATATTTACCACATGCTAATGTAAGTATTATACAATCTTTAGGTACTTGCTGTGCAAATTCAGTATAATAATTTCTTCCTGCTCTTGCTCCATCACATCCACCTATTAAGAAGAAGTGTCTTAATTTACCAGATTTAACTGCATCTATTATAGCACCTGCATTGCTTAAAGTAGCATTGTGACCAAATCCAACTAATATTTCTTTTGGCTCTTGGTCTTCTTTAAATCCACCAAGTTCTAGTGCTTTATTTATTATTTCACTAAAGTCTTTTTGACCATCTGCATTTTTGTCTATATACTTAACTCCGTCCCATCCTACTACACTTGTTGTAAATATTCTATCTTTATATGAATCTCTAGGCTTCATAAGACAGTTAGTAGTCATAAGTATACATCCTGGTATATTATCAAATTCTTTTTGTTGGTCTTGCCATGCCCCACCAAAGTTTCCTACTAAGTGAGGATATTTATTAAGTTCTGGATATCCATGACAAGGTATCATCTCTCCGTGAGTATATATATTAATTCCTTTTCCTTCTGTTTGTTTAAGTAGCATATCTAAATCTTTTAAATCATGACCTGAAACTACTATAAATGGACCTTTTTTAACATGAACATTTACTTTACGAGGAGCTGGATTTTTATAAATTGTAGTATTTGCTTCGTCTAGCTTTTGCATAACAGCTACACTCATATCTCCTGTTCTTATAGTCCATGTTATTAAGTCCTCTAGTGTTAATTTATCATCTGTAGTAGCAGCTAATGCTCTAAAATAAAATTCATCCACTTGATCATTATAATATCCTAATGCTCTTGCTTGATGTCCATATGCACTTATACCTTTTAGTCCATATATTATTGTTTGTCTTAAAGAACGTATATCTGCATCTAAATTTTGATCATACATTATTCCTGCTTTTTTAGCATCTTCTAGCATTTGACTTCTAGTATCACTTAAGTTATATGTAGCTTGCTCACAGCAATCTTTACAACTTGTTGCTTTACTTCTTAATGATTGCTTTATTTCTTGAGATTGTCTAAGCATTTTCTCATGAACATCACCATCAAAGTTAACATTTGTTAAAGTTGTAAATAAAGCATTTTCAACAAAACTAACTATGTCTTTTTCTATTTTTTCGCCTTTTTCTATTAAATCTTTTGCATAACAACTAATACCTTTTACTTGATATATAAGTAAATCTTGAAGTGCTGCTATTTCTGGTGTTTTTCCACAAACACCTACTTTAGTACAGCCCTTTCCACCTGCTGTTTGCTCACATTGATAACAAAACATTGGATAATCCATTTTAAAATCCTCCTTTTAAGGTTTTATACACTATAGTATTCACCATTGTTTTTGTATATTATTCTAAAATGATTCAAAATTTCCATCAACTAATATATATATGTTTTTTGAACCAAAATATAATATATTATCATCAAAAAAAGAGCCAAATATATTATTAGCTCTTTAATTTAAATACTTAATAGGGTCTTTTGCAAAATCTTGAAAAGAGTTTCTTGTATAAACTACATCTTCACCTAAAAATCTTTTATATCTATCTTCTTCCTTTTTCAAAGAGTATTCTTTTTTAGCATCATAATTATTAAAAACCATAATTTTTAATGGTGATTTTTCTCGGCTACTTTGAACTCTTTTTAACATATACTTTATATGTATATCTGCATCTGCAAAAGAATATCCACAAAATACTAATACGTCACTTTTTCTTAAAGTTTTTTCTACATTTCTCCATACTGTAGATATAAATACGTTAGACATATTTTTAAAGTACGTTGGAGGTATAATTATAGGAACTGTAATTTCTTTACATTCTAAACATTTTGCTTCTTTAATATTATCAAGCAATCTCATAACTCCACCTTCATAAGGAGTAAGTGTTAAGCTATTACAAATAGGACAGTATAGCCAATTAAGGGAACCATGTATCTTATAAAGTTTCACACAAGGTTCTACAGGTTTTTCCCATTCATTCTCTAAGTAGAAGTTTGTAAAGTCAACCCCATAATCCAACATAATATGTTGTTTTTTTTCGCTATATAACGACGCAATAGTATTGTCTATATGTATATCATAGTTAGCACTAATAAATGTAGTATTTTCTAGTAAGTTTTCTTTTAAAAGATTATCCACTAGCATTTTATGATATTCATTTCTTCTTCCTTCACTTTTATGTATAGCCTTAGCCATAAGTAGTATTAAATATTGTCTTAAAAATCTTATACTAGCACTTTTTTTATTAAGTGTTTCTAATCCAAAATTTTTAAATGATTCTCTTCTTTGTTCTGCTAAATCTAATAGACCTAAAACTTCTTCAAATGTAGGGAAATTCACTTTTTCCATATCATCATTTATAACATCAATATTAAACATTTGTTTAAAGAATTTATATAGTTCTTTATTCATATAATTATCAAAATCTTTAGGTGTTAAGCTTTTAAAATACTCGCTAAATAATTCATTTTGAATAGGTGAGTTTTCTGCAGCCGAAGCACCAGCTCCAAGAAATATACATATATTCATTATACTTCCTCCAAAAATTCACTTTGCTCATATCTCCCATACAGTATATTAAAATTTACTTTGCTCATATCCTTCCTCAGGGTTGGATTTATAAATCCTTAACATTAAAAATAAGTATAAGGACTACTTATATAATCCCTATACTTATTATATGATTTGAATTTAATTTTATTTATACATTATTTTAATAATTCATATACAGAAAGTGCATAAATTTCTGTAGCTTTCATAAGGTCTTCTATACTTATATATTCATTCGCTTGATGTTCTGTTTTTGGTTTCCCAGGAAATACAGATCCAAATGCTACACAGTTATCTAATGCTCTTGCATAAGTAGCTCCCCCTGAAGAGTGTGGTGTTCCATCAAGTTGTGTTTCTTGCTCAAATACTTTTCTTAAAGT
>NZ_DATIRC010000397.1:0-1656 GCF_035470145.1 Romboutsia sp. | reverse complement strand
ATTAAAAAGACAGGTAATTTTATATATGTCCCTGTCTTTTTTAGCATCTGTCAATCCCTACATTAAGCTACTCTATCATCATCACCTAATTGATTATTCATTTTCTTTTTATTAGATTTACGTTTTAAAATTAAAGCTACTGGAACTAATACTATAATTCCTGTTCCAACACGTAAAGCTGTTTCTATTTTATTATTGAATTCCTTAGATGAAACTATTTGTTCATCTTCTTTTTGCTTATCAGCTAGACCTCTTTCATAATGCTTATCAAAAATATCTTGCGCATGCTTGAATTTTTCTGGAATATTTTTACTTTCTCCGTTTCGTCCAAGATTATATGCTGTATTTTTAAGTTCTTCTAGATCTTTTTCCCCTTGTGTATATCCTTGCTCATACCAAACTTGTTCTTCTTCACTATATGATGATTTAGCTTTTCCATTACCAAATACTGCATTATATCCTTCATCTTTTATAACTTTTATATATTCATTCTTTCCTTCTTCATATCCTTCATTATATGAATTGATATAGTCTTCTTCTAAATTTTCAAATGATATTTTTTCTCTATTATTTTTACCATCTTCAAATCCATCTCTATTATATTTTTCAATATTTTCTTTTCTAAATGCACTGTATCCTTCTTTATGTCCTTGCACATAAGTTTGGTTTAATATCTCATGGCTATATGAATCAGTTAATTGAGATTTTCCACTTTTTCCTATATCATAGCCTAATTTCCAAACTCCTTTTTTCTCTTCTTCTAGTTTAGCTTTACCCTCTTCAAATGCTTTATCATAACTTTCTTTGTATACTGCAAAGTATGCATGTTCTTTAGAGTATCTATATTGTGTTTTTTCATTTCCTAAATAACCATCTTCGTTTCCATCTTTTGCTCCAAGTTTGCGAGCATCTTCTCTTGCTTCTTCTTCTCTAAATTTGCATATTCCATTTGGATGTAAATGAGCTTCATATCCATGGTGATAATGATAGTTACCTAACTTAGATTTGTTAAAAATATCCGTATGACCTTCTACACTTTCATTCCCATGCGCATTTACTGATGTTACAGTAGTCATAAATACTATAATACTTAATGTGATGACTTTACCTATGATGTTCAATTTAAACTTCAAATTTTCTTCCTCCTATGTATAATTCGTATAAATTATTTCCCTCAGGTACAATAATATACCATTCATGTATATATTTGTCATTAATTTAACTCAATTCCCAAAATTTGGATTGATATGCCTAAGTTCAACGTCTATTAATCGTATATACCATAAATACTTCCTTACCATACGAATTAATATAAATGCTATAAAAATCCCCATAATCTTAAAGCAATAGCTCTAAAACTATGGGGTTACTTTGATTTAAATTTTATAACTTTAGTCTTTACAACATTTACAACATTTGTAACAATCACAACATTTATCTTTTTCTAATGCTTTCAATAATATTTCATCTAAAGTAGGATGTCCACAAGGTAGTGGTTTCCCATCTATTAATAGACATAAGCTTTCTTTTAATCCTGGATGCCCACAAGGTAGTTGTACTTCACATAATAAATCAAATGTGTATTTTACTAAAAACATATATATATCATTCATACTGCATTCATTTTGACAATTACAGCTTTGTGGTTTATTGCAC
>NZ_DATIRC010000396.1:0-1586 GCF_035470145.1 Romboutsia sp. | reverse complement strand
AAAGTTCCAGCTTGCGGAACCCTATATTGATTCATATCAAATTCATCGTCATGTAAAATTCTACTTGCTATATTTTTAATGTATTCCATAGATAGATTTGTACTAACTTGACCCATTATCTCCATTCCTATTTCAAATTTCTTTTCAGAAGTTTCACCTTGAACTTTGTTTATAAGTTGCATTAAAACTTTTCTTTGTCTTTGAGTTCTTTCATAATCTCCGTTGCCTTCTTTTCTAATTCTAGAATATGCAACAGCTTGACGTCCATTTAAAGTTTTAAGTCCATAACCTTTTATATAGTCAGTTCCTTTGGGTAATCCTTCAATATTATTTATCTCAACTAAATTATTATTTATTTGATTACCTTCATAGTCTTTAAGCTCTATATCTACACCACCAATAATATCAATAGCCTTTGCTAAACCAAAAAAATCTATTGCTACATATTTATCTATATTTAAGTTAAAATTTGAATTTATAGTTTTTAATGCTAGTGGTGCACCTCCATAAGCATATGCATGGTTTAACTTTTCACTCCCATACCCTTCTATATCAACTAAAGTATCTCTTAATATAGATACTACGTTAATTTTTTTCTCTTCAAAATTTATATTTGCAATGATTATAGAATCTGAACGAGCTTTTTCATTTTCACTTCTTTTATCCAACCCAAACAATGCAACATTTATATATTTTTCATTATTTATGTTTTCTTCTACATTCTCTATTTTTGAAGATATCTTTTCACTCTTTTGTGATTTATTTATTAATATTCCTAGTAAACCTATAGGCACTAAAAATACTATTAATACTAAAGATGTAATTCCCATTTTAGAAAACTTCATATATTCACTTCCTTTCAATATATAGTTTATATAATATTTATTTTAGATTATATCCCATTTACAATAATAACATAAATGCCATAGAAAAAACCCCTAACGAATCGTTAAGGGGTGGCTGTTACAGTTATTTTTACTCTATAATATCAACTATAAAATCATAAAATTTCTTTATAACCCAGCTATATTCCATACTTTCTTCACTAATCCAATCATTATACCTTATAGATGTCTGGTTAGCACCACCTGGTTGAAAAATATTAGCTATACAACCAATCTTTACTTTATTTTCACTAGATATACTCCAATTATACTTATATTTATCATCAATTTTTCCTATATATTCATCTACATTTTCTAACAAATCGCTATAAACAACCTTAGCACCTTCTAATAAAAAGTTCTCTAGTGTACCTTTAGACTCATTATCTGGGAAAAAATAATGGTATAAACTTATAACCTCTCCTCTTATTTTGCAATCGCCTCTTATAAAATCTTTTTTATGAACTACCATATCTTTATTACATTTGTTAAACTTCTTCTCGAAAGAATCTTTAGCAAGATTTTGATCTGCATCAAATATTGCACAAACACCATTAATTTGCTTTAGTTCACCTTTATTCATGTTACTAAGATACAAATCAATATCATTTATAATGTTAGTTGCTCCGTTTGAAGAAACTATAACTACACATAAATTATTTTTTATAAAGTGAGATGGCATAGGTATATGTCTATCTAATC
>NZ_DATIRC010000395.1:0-1828 GCF_035470145.1 Romboutsia sp. | reverse complement strand
AATTTATTAACGAATCCACAAGATAAGTTTATAATATACGGCTTATTCAATGGGATAAGCGGTAAAGAAAATCAACATCTTTCAAATTTAAAAGCAAAGGATATAGACTTAGAAAATGGAAAAATATACATTCCAGATAGAGTTGTAGCAATGGATGAGTACATGAAAGATATATGTGTAGATATGTTAGATCCTGTATTTGGGGCTACGTACTATAGATATATTGACGATAAGAAAAATAATTTATGTCCCGATAATTATGAACTTAATTTTAAATCAGAATATGCTATAAAATCTAGACCAACGAATATGAACAGCGATGGATTAGAACCAATGAAAAAAGAAGGAATAAAGACAAGACTACACAAATTGTCAAAAGTAACAGGAATGTCGTTATCGTCTAAAGATCTTGTTCGTTCAGGTGTAATGCACAAAATGAATAAAATAAAAAAGACTGGTTGGACGGTTGTAGAGATAAAAGAGTTTTTAAATCAAAATAACTTTAAGATGCAACCTTTTGCATTGCAAAAACTTTATGATTTAAAGTATGGAAATTAATGTCGAATAATGTTACATGAAAACATTTGTTTGATAAATAATTTAATGATATACTATCATATAGAAGAGGGTTGTAAATAAAATGTGAGGCGGGGGAAAATCTACATGATAGTTCTAATAACAGAAGAAAATATAAAAAATAGCACAGATTTAATTGAGGCTAATAAAAAAAGAATATCCAAGATCAAATATATAATAACTGATAATGTAGATGATCTTTTTGATAAGCTCATAGAATTATTAGAGGAAAATTCAACAGAAGTAACAGAATTCTTAGAAATGCAAATGTTTTTTGAAATTATTCTTAAAGAATTTGTAGACGAATTATGTATGACATATAGAAAATTAGACAACGAGAGGAAGAAAGAGTATATAAATTGTCTGAAAGAAAGTTATAAGACAAGGGGAATTAAGGGTTATCAGTTTACTTTTTCTCCAATTATAGGAAGATATAAGGGAATAGCATTTAATTAAATGCTATTTTTTTTATTTTTCTAACTTCTATATAGACAACTAATTGAAAATGAATTATACTTTAATTAGATAAATTCAGTATTTTATTTATTAAAACTTTGGAGGTAATATTATGAGTAGAGAATTATTATGGATAGACAAGAGCTTAGTTAGTAAGCTTAAATTATTGGAAGAGACAGATGAAATAATGGAACAAGATTTAAAGCAATATATAAAAGACTTTAAAGATGGAATAGAACAATTAGGAGAAGATATTGATTCTAATGTATTAGATATCAGAGTTAAAGCTCAAAGGGCAAGAGAGAGTTATAAAAATGTTGTTGAAACTGAAATAGAATCTATAAATGAAATGTGGGAGCAACTAGACTCGAAAAGATATGAAGCATATAAGACTCTAAAATCAGCAAAAGAAAGCATAGATTCTATCACCAATGAAGTTAATAGTCTTAAAAAATCTATAAATAATATAAATTTTTATACTATAGACAGAATGATAGAAGTTGTTGATAAGGTTTCTAGTATGGATGAAAAACAATTAGAACTACTTGAAAGACTATTTAAAAATAATTAGGAGGAAATTATATGTATTTACCATGCGATACTTGTAAGTTTAAAAGAGAAAGAAAAGATGGGTTTAGAACGTTTGTAGGATGTATTGATAAAGAAAAAGAAAAGGGATTTAAAGAAGATAATTATTTTTATATACATAGTTGTTCAAATTATGAAAAGATCATAGATAAAAAATAGATTCTATGTTAAAGGAGTTAATATGAATATTCTAAAGAAAATTAAATAC
>NZ_DATIRC010000394.1:0-4251 GCF_035470145.1 Romboutsia sp. | reverse complement strand
CAGGTTCAAGGGTACCACTTGCTTATTTAATATCAAAACCAGAGTTAATGGGATTAAACGGTGTATGGTGGAGTATTACTTTAACTAGTATATTAAAAGGGATTTTAATGATAAGTATATTTATATGGTTACTAAAAACAGGAAAGTTATATAGCATTTTTAAGGATAAAAATAATTTAAACACAGAGCCTTTAAAAGAATAAAACAGAAAATATATTATCAGAAAATATCAATATATCATCATAATAAAGCATATAAAATAAATTCTAATAGCAAATATACAATACAGATTTAAATCAAAGAGAGTATCTCAATATGTTTTTTAAAATATTAAAAGAGATACTCTCTTTTTAATATTTTAATTTTATATAAAAATTTATTCTAATTGGCTAAATTTACCTTATAATAATTATAAGAGAAAGTTTTAAAAAGTGATTGGAGGGCAATATATGATTTCAAAAGAAGTAGCATCAAAAGTACTAGAAAAATGCTTAGTTACTGGTGGTGATTTTGCTGAAATATTTGAAGAAGATACTATAACTAATTCAATAGGATTAATAGATGAAAAAATAGAAAATGCACTTGGTGGTAGAAACTATGGTGTGGGTATAAGAATTTTTAAAGAATTTAAAAGTGTTTATGCATACACCAACGATAATAGTTTAAATTCACTTTTAGATACTGCTCATAAAGCAGCATTAGCACTTGGAAATTTAAGAGAAGACATAAGTGTTGTATTAAATGAAACTAAAATTATTACAGATATAAACCCTATAAAACTTTATCCAAATGAAGTAGGATATGATAAAAAAATTGGTGTTATGAAAACTGCATATAAAAGTGCAAAAGATTACAGCACTGATATATCACAAGTAAGTGTATCTTATAGTGATAAGGATCAAAAAGTATTAATAGCTAATACTGAAGGTTTATATGTAGAAGATAGAAGAATAAGAACCAGGCTAGGAATAAGTGCAGTAGCATCTAAAGGAAGTGAAAATCAAACAGGATTTGAAGGGCCTGGTGGATGCAAGGGGTTTGAAATTTTTGAAGAAATTGACCCTGAATATTATGGAAAAGAAGCTGCAAGGGTGGCACACACTATGTTAAATGCTAGAAACTGTCCAGCTGGAAATATGATGGTTGCTATTGACAATGGATTTGGTGGGGTAATTTTCCATGAAGCTTGTGGTCATTCACTAGAAGCAACTGCTGTTGCTAAAGGAAATTCTGTATTTGCAGGAAAGCTTGGACAACAAATTGCATCAACTAAAGTCACTGCAATAGATGATGGAACCTTACCTAATCATTGGGGTTCATCTAATATTGATGATGAAGGTAACCCTACTCAAAGAAATGTATTAATAGAAAATGGAATACTAAAATCATATATGATAGATAAATTAAATGGAAGAAGAATGAATATGGCACCTACTGGTAGTTCTCGTAGACAAAGCTATAAATTTGCTCCAACTTCAAGAATGACAAATACATACATTGCATCAGGAGAAGATAAGCCAGAAGATATAATAAAATCAATAAGTGATGGACTTTATGCAAAGAAAATGGGTGGGGGATCAGTAAATCCTGTAACTGGAGAATTTAACTTTGCTGTATCTGAAGGATATTTAGTTAAAAATGGTGAAATAACTGAACCTGTAAGAGGGGCTAGTTTAATAGGTAAAGGTAGCGAAGTTTTAATGAATATAGATATGGTTGGAAATAACTTAAAGCAAGCTCAAGGTATGTGTGGTTCATCATCAGGAAGTATACCGACTAACGTAGGTCAACCAATGATTAGAGTAAAAGAAATTACTGTTGGTGGAAGATCGGAGGAATAAGATATGGAATTTAATAGTTTTAAAAAGATGTTACTTAAAAAAGGTCTAGAAGTAGGATTTGAAGAATGTGAGATTTATTATAGTCAAGGTGAAAGTTTAAGTATAAGTGTTTATGAAGAAGAAGTGGAAAAATATAATCTTGAAAAGTCTTTTGGTTTATCATTTAGAGGTAAAATAAATGGAAAAATTGGATATTCATATACTGAAATAATGGATTTTGAAGCGTTAAATATGTTAATTAAAAATGCAAAAGAAAGTGCATTAAATATTGAAAGTGATGATGTTCAGTTTATATATGAAGGAGACAAAACTTACGAAAAGGTAGATACTTATTCAGAGGAACTTGAAAATATAGATGCAAGTAAAATGATAGAATTATGTTTAGATATGGAAAAACAAGCAAAGTTATATTGTAAAAAGGTAGTAAATATTGGTGGATGCAAAATATCCTATAATTCTTCAAGTCATGGAATTTACAATACTAAAGGTTTAGAACTTACTAATAAAAGTAATTTACTTATGGCTTATGTAGTTCCTGTAGTAGAAGATGACGGTGATAAGCAAGATGGAGTAGGATATGTAATTGCAAAGAGTTTAGATGAAGTAAAGCCAAAGGCTATTGCAAAACAAGGTGTTGAAGAAGCTTTATCTAAGTTAAATGGAAGAAGTATATCATCAGGAAATTATAAAACTATAATATATAATGAAGCTATGGTGTCACTTCTTGATACATTCTCTGGTATATTTAGTGCAGACTGTGCTCAAAAGGGATTATCTTTATTAAAGGATAAAGAAGGAGAAATTATATCATCACCTATAGTTACTATAGTTGATGATCCACTTTTAGATGATGGTTTATCATCTACTCCTTTTGATGATGAAGGTGTGGCTACATTTAGAAAGGAAATAGTATCAAAAGGTAAGTTAACTACTTTACTTCACAACTTAAAAACTGCACATAAAGCAAATATGAAGACTACTGGTAATGGATTTAAAGCTTCATACGCTTCACAAGTTGGTGTAGAGCCGAGTAATTTATATATTGAAAACGGTGAAAGTTCAATAGATGAACTTATGAAAATAGTTGATGAAGGTATTATAGTAACTGATTTTGCAGGTCTACATTCAGGAGCTAATCCTATAACTGGAGATTTTTCATTAGCTGCTAAAGGATTTTATATTAAAGATGGGATAAAGACATTCCCTGTAGAACAAATAACTGTAGCTGGAAACTATTTTGATTTATTAAAAAATATTGAGGTTGTAGGAAATGATTTGAAGTTTCCTATGAGTAATGTGGGTTCACCTTCACTTATAGTTAAGGAGTTATCAGTTGCAGGAAAGTAAAAAAAAATAATAATACTATAAATTATATAATTATAAAAAGTAAGAGAGCTAAGCTATTTGTTTAGCTCTTTTTGTATATACATAAATCAAAATGTAAAAAATTATTACGCAATAAAAAATGTTACAAAAAAAATTAGACTTTTCAGAAAATTATCTTTACTTAAATTTGTCCAAGGGACTACAATCTACATACAGGATGATATATTAGGCACTAATAAAAATAAAATTATATAAAATTGGGGGAGGCATATAAATGCAAGCAAGAGAATATGTACTAGATTTAATACAAAAGGCACGTATAGCTCAAAAGGAATTTGAAAAATTCTCTCAAGAACAAGTAGATGAAGCAGTTCGCGCTATAGGTAAAGCAGTATACGATAATGGAGAAATGTTAGCGCGTATGGCAGTGGATGAAACTCAAATGGGAGTTTATGAAGATAAAATAGTTAAAAATAAAGGTAAATCAAAAGCTGTTTGGAACAAACTAAAAGGAGCTAAAAGTAGAGGAATCATTAGATATGTAGAAGAAGAAGGAATTGTTGAAGTTGCAAAACCAATAGGTGTTGTAGGAGCAGTAACTCCAACTACTAATCCAACTATGACTCCAATGCATAATGCTATGATAGCTCTAAAAGGTGGAAATGCATTAGTTATATGTCCACATCCAAGAGCAAAAAATACAGGATTAAAAACTGTAGAGTTAATGAGAGAAGCTCTAAAGGCAGTAGGAGCTCCACAAGATTTAATTCAAATAGTTGATGAACCTAGTGTAGAAATATCTAATTTAGTAATGCAATTATCAGATGCATGTATATCAACAGGTGGTCCTGGAATGGTAAAAGTTGCATACAGTAGTGGAAAACCTGCTTTTGGTGTTGGTGCAGGAAATGTACAATGTTTAATAGATAAAGATGCAAAAGTAGAAGAAGTAGTACCTAAAGTAATAAAAGGTAGAATATATGATAATGGTATATTATGTACTTGCGAACAAAGTGCAATATGTCCAAAAGATATGTATGATGATTTTATAGAGTTATTAGTACAACAAGGAGCTTATTATATA
>NZ_DATIRC010000393.1:0-6420 GCF_035470145.1 Romboutsia sp. | reverse complement strand
AATGCTGGAGGACTTTTATATTATGATGGTGCGAATATGAATGCAATAATGGGTATAACTAGACCTGGAGACATGGGATTTGATGTAGTTCATTTAAATCTTCATAAGACGTTTTCAACTCCTCATGGAGGAGGAGGGCCAGGAAGTGGTCCAGTAGGAGTAAAAAAAGAGCTAATTCCATTTTTACCGATTCCAATAGTGGAAAAGGAAAAAGATAATTATATATTAAATTATGATAAACAACAATCTATAGGAAAGATAAAAAATTTTTACGGAAACTTTGGAGTATTAGTAAAAGCTTACACGTATATACTTACTATGGGTAAAGACGGATTAAAAGAAGCAAGTCAGGTGGCAGTTTTAAATGCTAACTATTTAAAAGAAAAGTTAAAAGAATATTACTATTTACCAATAGATACAGTATGTAAACATGAATTTGTATTAGGTGGAATTTCAAAGGGAACAAGTGATATAAAAACTATGGATATAGCTAAAAGATTGTTAGACTATGGATATCATCCACCAACAATTTACTTCCCACTTATAATAAATGAAGCAATTATGATAGAACCAACAGAAACTGAAAACTTAGAAACTTTAGATAGATTTATAGATGCAATGAAAAAAATAGCACAAGAAGCTAAAGAAAACCCAGAAGTTTTAAAAACTGCTCCACATAATACTATAGTAAAAAGAGTAGATGAAGCTAGAGCAGTAAAAATGCCAGTACTTACTTGGCATAATAAATAATCGCCAGAAAGATACAATTTAAATAAATTCCTAGAGCCCAGAATTAAATTCTGGGTTATTTTTTAAGGTTAAAAGTAATTTTATGGCAATACATTCAGTTAAGATGAAATATTTTAATAAATGGTAAAATATGCTACAATAAAATCAAATAATCTATAGGGGGCAAATAAGAAATGGAGATTATAAGCTATGAAAAATAAAAATGACATAATTTTTAATACAATGTTAGGAATTATATTTTTAACTTGTATAACATCGATAGTTATATCAACAGGAATACTGGTGACTAAAAATTTTAATGAAGTTTTTTCAGTGTTGGGTAAATTTGGATTTATTGAATTTGTAATGATAATTTTAACTGCAATCATTTGGTTTATGATGGATACTTCAATTGATATTCCATTTTATAGTGATTATGAACAATTTGAAAAACTTGTATTGTTATCTAAAAATAATCCTGAGAAAATGAGAAAAAAGATAAAAATATTATGTAATTATGAAAGAATTTATATAGGAGTAATTACAATTACTGTTATATCTACACTTATTGGAATTATAATGATTAATTATAAATCTGAAAACATACATGGATTAGGTGTGATAGTATTTGCTTTAATAGGTACTTTATGTATTGTTTTTAAAACGATGTATATAAAATTTGAATATCCAAATGAAGTAACTATAAATAGACAAGAGCATCCAGAGTTATTTAATGTTATAGATAGTGCAATTGAGTTGACAAATTCACCTCAATTAGATGAAATTTGTATTGTTGAAGGTGCAAATGCTGGAGTTGCATTTATTCCAGATGGATTTGGATTTAATGGAAAACATGTTTTAGAAATAGGAATTCAAACATTAAAAATATTAAACGAACAAGAACTGAAATCTATACTAATTCATGAACTTGCTCATATTTACAATGATGACACAAATATAAGTAGTAAGATTTCAAGATGTTTAATTAGATGGAGTACAATAATTGACAAAGTTGAAGAAAAAGATAATATTATTCAAAGCATATTATTATTACCATTTGCAAAAATTTATATTGAAAAATTAGAAACATATCTAAATGCAATATCACAACCAGAAGAAATAGCAGCAGATAAAGAAGCTGCTTTATATACTAGTGTTGAAGTTTATGCTAAAGCAAGTGCTAAGCTTAAAATTATGGACTTGTTTTTTAAAAATCCTTATTGTAAGGTAGAAATTAGAGCACAAGAAAAACCTCCAAAAAACTATTTTAATATTATGTTTGATGATTTTAAGAATGAAATTATTGAAAGAAAAAATCAATGGCTAAGTCAAATTAAAAAGCAAATATCATCAGTATATGATACACATCCAAGTTTTAGCGAAAGAATGAGTGCTTTAGGAATTGATAATTTTAATTATGAAATTGAGTTTGAAGCTCAAAATGAAAATTATAAAAAAGAAATAGATCGTTTAATAGATATAAAAAATAAGCAATGGTATGATTGTTGGCGTGATGAATGGGAAGAATTTACAAAAGAATATAAATTACAATTAGAAATAATTGAAGATTACAAAGAAACAGATGATATAGAAAAAAATATAGAATATGGATTTGCACTTGAAGAAACTAGAGAGTATGACAAAGCCATGAAAGTTTATAAAAAGATTCTTTCTATAGATGAAAAATGTGCTATTGCTATGTATAGAATGGGGCAAATTTTACTTATTGAAAATGATAATAATGGAATTGAGTTAACTAAAAAAGCAGCAGATTTAGATAGTGAGCTTACTATTAGTGCTATTGAGAGTATTGTTGAATATTTAATGGATAATGGAATGAAAGATAAAATAGACGAGATTGAGTATTGGTTTAATGAAAAATATAATGTTATAACTTAAAAGATGTTGTAAAAATAGTTCTTTGCCATTATGAAAGAGGGGATGGAAATGGATACCCTAATATGATTAAAGGAGAACATATTCCATATGGTGCAAGAAATATATATACCTAGAGCCCAGAATATTAATTTCTGGGTTATTTTTATATAGTGTAAATAACATAGTTATATTTGTAAGTTTTGATATGATTTAGAGCTTGATAAAGATTACAATGACTTATAGAGAATAAGTATAAATTAACATAAGAAAAAAGATTTATATAAAATCTAGTCAGAGTATTATAGACTAAAATTCTTAAATGAATCCTTTGACAAGCATAAAGCATAAATATATAATAAGTAACAATAACCTTCGTATAAGCTCAATAATATGGTTTGAGCGTCTCTACCATACTGCCGTAAATAGTATGACTATGAAGAGTCTATAGTCCACGAAGGTTAAATATTTATAGTAAGGTGGATTATCCTAATGAACAAAGAAATTTTTATACAAAATATCAGAGCAGCATCCAAATATGAAATATGTGATTTAGTTATTAAAAATATAAAAATTATAGATGTATTTCAAAACGATATATTTATTAGTGATGTAGCTGTAAAAAATGGTTATATTGTAGGAATTGGAAATTATGATGGAAAAACAATTATAGATGGTACTAATAAATATATATGTCCGGGTCTTATTGATGCTCATGCCCATATCGAATCTTCTCTAACAACGCCTAATGAATACTATAAAGGGGCACTTATTCATGGAATAACTTCAATGATTACGGACCCTCATGAAATAGCAAATGTTTTAGGTATTAAAGGAATAAAGCTTATGATGAATTTAAGTAAAAATATTCCTTTAGATTTTTATTTTATGCTATCTTCTTGTGTTCCAGCGACTAGTTTTGAAAGCAGTGGAGCAAAACTAGAAAGTAATGATTTATTATCTTTATATAACGATAAGAGAGTTTTAGGTTTAGCTGAAGTTATGAGCTATCCAGGTGTGTTAAATTGTGAAGAGAACCTGATTAATAAAATATGGGATGCAACAGAAAAGGGATTAGTAATAGATGGCCATGGGGCAGGGTTTGATGAAACTATGATTAATGCCTATACTACAGCTAATATTACAACAGATCACGAATGTCATAATAAAGAGGAAGTCGTAGATAGATTAAGAAGAGGAATGTATGTACTTATAAGAGAGGGTACTGTTGCAAAAAATCTTAAGGAGCTAATAAAAGCTACTAGTATAGCTAATTCTAGAAGAGTTTGTTTTTGTACAGATGATAAACATATAGATGATTTAATAAAAAATGGTAGCGTAGATAATTCAATTAAGATGGCTATTAAATATGGATTAAGGCCAGAAACGGCTATACAAATGGCTACATTAAATACAGCAGAGTGTTATAATTTAAAAAATAAAGGTGCTATTGCACCGGGATTTATAGCTGACTTCATAATATTAGATGATTTAGAGAATTTCAAGATAAATTCTGTTTATAAAAATGGACAGTTAGTAGTAAAAGATAATAAACTTTTAAATGAAGTTAGAAAAGATAATCATATATTTAATATAGAAAATAGCATTAATATTGCAGATATAACTAAGGAACATTTTAAAATTAATTTAAAAGATAAAAATAAATTAAATGTTATTGGAATTATACCAAATAAACTAGAGAGCAATCATTTAAAAATAAACATTGATGAACTAGATTATAATGAAGAATTTATTTCTAATATAGAAAAAGATTTAATTAAAATAGCAGTTATAGAACGCCATAAAGGTACTGGAAATATTGGATTAGGTATTATTAATGGTCTAGAGATAAAGGAAGGTGCCATAGCTACTACTATAGCACATGATTCTCATAATATTATTGTCAGTGGATGTACTGATGAAGATATGATTTTTGCAGTAAAGGAACTTAAAAAGATAGGTGGAGGGATAATAGTAGCTAAAAACAATAAGGTGCTTGCGTCTATACAACTTGAAATTGGGGGACTTATGACTGGCAGAAATTCACAAGAAGTTATTAATGACCTCAATAAATTGCATAAATCTGTAAATGAAATAGCACCTAATATAAATTTTAATCCATTTTTGACTTTATCTTTCTTGTCATTACCTGTAATTCCAAATTTGAAAATAACTGATAAAGGTTTATTTGATGTTACTAAATTTGATTTTATAGAGGTTGTAGAATAATATTACAGATGGAATAGAGGGGGAATAGATATGAGTAAAATTTCAAGAGAAGCAATACTACATATACCCAAAAGTAATTATGCATATGGATATGATAAAGAAACATTACATATACGTTTAAGAACAAAAAAAGGGGAAGTAAAAGAAGTAAAACTAAGAGCAGGAGACCCATATATATGGGATTTTGGAGGAGCAGGTGGTGGAAATCTAAATTCTTCTGGCACAGGATGGGTAGGGGGAAGTATTATCCCTATGAAAAAAGAATTAGAGACAGAATACTTTGACTATTGGTTTGTTTCTCACAAGCCACTTAATAAGCGTTGTAGATACTGCTTTGTAGTAGAATCAGAAAATGAAAAACTTTTATACACTGAAAAAGGTATATATGAATTAGGAAAAGAAAAAGATGAAGAAAGATTATCATGTATATCTACATTTTTTGGATATCCATACTTAAATGGTACAGATGTTGGGGAAGTACCTAAATGGGTAAAAGATATAATATGGTATCAAATTTTTCCTGATAGATTTGCAAACTCAGATACTACTATAAATCCAGAAGGTACACAACCTTGGGGTTCTAAACCAACACCATATAATTTTACAGGTGGAGACTTACAAGGTATAATAGATAATTTAGATTACCTACAAAACTTAGGTATAACAGGTCTTTACTTTTGCCCGATAACCCAAGCAAGAACTAATCACCGTTATGATACTATAGATTATATGAAAATAGATCCTACATTAGGAAATGAAGAAACTCTTAGAATCTTGGTTAAAGAAGCTCACAAAAGAGGCATAAAAGTAATGCTAGATGCAGTATTTAATCATATAGGATACTATTCAAGACAGTGGCAAGATGTTATAAAAAACAAAGAAAAATCAAGATATAAAGATTGGTTTTATATAAAAACTTTTGAAGGTATAGATGCACCTTTAGAAGAAATTGATAATAGAAATCTACCATATGAAACCTTTGCTGATGTTGCTCATATGCCTAAGTTAAATACAGAAAATACAGAAGTTATCAAACATTTAATAGAAGTAGGTAAATACTGGATAAGAGAATTTGACATAGACGCTTGGAGACTTGATGTATCTAATGAAGTTGACCATAAATTTTGGAGAAAACTAAGGCAAGAATTAAAAGCATTAAAACCAGATGTATATATATTAGGTGAAATATGGCACAATAGCTTACCTTGGTTAATGGGAGATCAATTTGACTCAGTTATGAACTATCCATTAGGTGAAGCTATTAGAGATTTCTTTTGCACCAATGAAATAAATTCTGAGGAATTTAAATACATGATAAATGATGTTATGGTAAGTTATCCAATGCATGTTAATGAAGTTACATTTAATTTGCTTGGAAGTCATGATACTACTAGAATATTAAGCTATGCAAATGAAAATAAAGATAAATTTAAATTGGCTTACTTATTTATGTTTACTCAAGCAGGATCTCCTTGTATTTATTATGGGGATGAAATAGGTATGAAGGGGATACAAGAACCAGGATGTGATATGCAACGTCAATGTATGATATGGGATGAAGAAAAACAAGATAAAGAGCTATTTAAG
>NZ_DATIRC010000392.1:0-2347 GCF_035470145.1 Romboutsia sp. | reverse complement strand
AGTTATGGATGATCGGCATCTTGTAAAACATTTAGTTACATCTGGAGAAACCTTAGATGATATTATTAAGAGTTACAATTCTAATATTGAAGATATAGAAAACTTTAGAAAAGTTGTTTATAAAGAAAATATTGGTATTGTATCTAAAGAATATCAAGTTCAATCTGGTGAATATATAACTATACCTAGTGAATAAAAAACTCCTTTAATATAAAAAATAAAGGCACAAATATGCCTTTATTTTTTATAAAACACATATTATTCGATGTTATTTGCAATTTGAATTATAGTTTCTGATAAATTTAAAATTCCATATCCTTGAGATATATTCGGATAGTTATATATGTCTTGCTTGGTAGCACCTAACATTAAATATGTTTTTAATACTGCTGTATATAGAGAAGCTCTAGTAAATGACTTTTGTTGTGTTATGTACTGTATAATTATAGCTAGTACACCACATACAAGTGAACTACTAACACCCGTTCCGGTAGCTGTATTATATGATTCATTCTTAAATGGACCTATTATATCTACACCAGGTGCTACTATATCTGGTTTTATATTCCTTATGCTTACGGGTCCTTTAGATGAGCCTATCCAAAGACTATCTGTTTTATCGTTATATGCTCCAATTGTTATTATATTTTCAGTTGATGCATAAAAAGTTATTGTTGAAGATGAATTTGGATCTAAAAATCTAGTATCTTCAGATATCAGACTTTTATTTGGCAAATAAATACTAAAGTCTCCATTTATAATAAACTCAGGATTTAACCTAATTGTCCATATACCTGGTTTTATATCTTCAAGATATATAGATAATTGTTGATATCCTGACTCTAGCCATGGATACGTATATCTCATTTGATATGAAGTATCTTCTATATTGAATGTACCTTTATATATGTAATATTCAGGAGAATATATAATCCTAAAACTTAATTCTCCTGCTGGAGATATTAATTCTGTAGTTATCTTATCAGGTCCATTAGTAAATAAAGCAATTTCTAGATTACGCTGTTCTCCTACTTGAAATATTATATCTTGTTGTCGCTCGTTAGGCATTATTTTTCCTTCATAATGAATGTCTGTATTTCCTTCATTGCCTGAACCACTCACTAAAACTACTCCCGGTTTAGCTAATTCCTCAAAGGTCTGTAGCATAGTAGCTCTTATTGTAGCTATAGGTTTCTCTCCTATTGTCAAATTTACTATTAAAAATTTGTCTTCTTTGTTTGCAACATCTATTGCATATTTTATTGCAGCTAAAAAATCTGATGATTGATAATTTATTTTCCCCTCCATATAAGTATCTTTATATTCTTTTAGTTTTACTACTATTAATTCACTACCTATTGCTACACCTTGGTAGAATGAATTTAAATTTCCTATTCCACAACAGATTCCAGCTGCTATTGTTCCTGTTCCAATATCGTCTTGTGTTAAACTTTTATCGTTCTCTTTTATTGCTTTATTAATTTCGTCCCTAGTTATTTCACGTCCAAATATATACTTTTCATCCATACTCTGTCCTTCATGATTTTGATCCCATATAGATATTATCTTTGTAGTTCCATCTGGATTTATAAAATCTGGGTGAAGGTAATCTATCCCCGAATCTATAATTGCAATAATTACACCTTTACCATCTGCTGTTATGTATGGATTTTTATATATATAATCTGTTCCTGCTGCAGTTGTAACAGTTTCTCCTTCTGTAAGATTATCCGTTATCTCTATTAAAGAACTCATTGGACTTGATCGTTCCCAATGTGTTATTATGGATATCGCATTTAATTTTTTTTCATCAAAAGTTATAGGTACATATATTACTGCAAGTTGTTCATTTAGTATCATATATTTATCTATATTACTTTCTTTAAATATATTTTCTATTTCGGTTAACGTTCCTTGATAAATTATAATATAAGATTTTTCCATATATCTATAATCACCTTCTCTTATTTTAATTGATCAAACATTCCTCTTATATTTAATATCCCGTAACCATAACTACTATTAGGATAAGTTATATTAATATCCCTTGTTGCACCTGCAGTAAGATATGTTCTTATTTTTGAGACAAATGCCTTATCCATATACCTTATATCTTCTAAAACATACTGCATAAAAAGAGCTACTGCACCACATGTATGAGCTGCTGCTGGCGATGTCCCTGTTATTGTTGCATATGTATTTCCTGGATAAGGTGCTATTATATTAACTCCTGGTGCAACTATATCTGGTTTCGGTTACCCTGTTATTGTTGGTCCTCTTGAAGATGTTGGCCATAAACTATTATTAATTGTGTCATATGCTCCTATACTTGTAATATTATAAAATG
>NZ_DATIRC010000391.1:0-2623 GCF_035470145.1 Romboutsia sp. | reverse complement strand
AAAACAGAGAGCCCCCTATACATTGTATAGAAGGCTCTCTCATCTCTTAGCCATAATATGTTATTTAGTATTCTTTCTTTTATTTATAAAATACTAAAAAGTTTTCTTTTTATACTTTTATTATATGTTAATTTACATTTTATGTCACTAAATTTTCAAAAGTTATTAATTTAACAGTTTATAGATTCTAATTCTTTTGCAAATTCTTCATCTTCTTTTGCCCACTGAAGTGACCTTTGTACTGCTTTTTTCCATCCTTTATATAATAAAGCTCTTTTTGCTTCACTCATATCTGGTGTAAACTCTCTATCTATTATCCAAGAATTTTTTATATCTTCTTTATTTTTGTAAAATCCTACAGCAAGACCTGCTAAATATGCTGCTCCTAATGCTGTAGTTTCTACTACTTTAGGTCTATTTATATTAGCATCTAATATATCAGATTGGAATTGCATTAAGAAGTTATTTGCACTTGCTCCTCCATCTACTTTAAGTCCTTTTAATTTAAGTCCTGAGTCTTCTTGCATTGCATTAAGTACATCTTTAACTTGGTATGCAATTGATTCTAATGTTGCACGTACTAAATGAGCTCTATTAGCACCACGAGTAAGCCCCATTACACTCCCTCTAGCATACATATCCCAATAAGGTGCTCCAAGTCCTGCAAATGCTGGTACTACATATACTCCATTAGTATCAGCTACACTTTGAGCGTAAAATTCACTTTGCTTAGCATCATATAATACTCTAAGTTCATCTCTTAACCATTGTATAGCTGCTCCACCTATGAATATACTTCCTTCAAGAGCATATTCTACTTTTCCATCTACACCCCAAGCTATTGTTGTTAATAATCCATTTTTAGATTCAACCATTTTTTCTCCAGTATTCATTAGCATGAAGCAACCTGTTCCGTAAGTATTTTTAGCACTTCCTTCGTCAAAACAAGTTTGACCAAATAAAGCTGCTTGTTGGTCTCCTGCACATCCTGCTATTGGTATCTGTGCACCTGACAACATACCTTCATCAGTGTATCCATATATACAACTTGATGGCTTAACTTCTGGTAACATGCTCTTTGGTATATCTAGTGCCTCAAGTATTTCATCATCCCACTTTAAATCTTTTATATTGTAAAGCATTGTTCTAGCTGCATTTGAATAATCAGTAACATGAACCTTTCCACGAGTTAAGTTCCATATTAACCAAGTATCAACTGTTCCAAATAATAGTTCTCCATTTTCTGCTTTTTCTCTTGCACCTTCAACATTATCAAGTATCCACTTTATTTTAGTTGCTGAGAAATATGCATCTAATATAAGTCCTGTTTTTTCTTTTATTTTTTGTTCATATCCTTTTGCTTTTAATTCATCACATATTTGAGATGTTCTTCTACATTGCCATACTATTGCATTATATACTGGTTTTCCTGTATTTTTATCCCAAACTATTGTAGTTTCTCTTTGATTGGTTATACCAATAGCACAAACTTCTTCTGGCTTTATAGAGTTAGTTTCTAAAACTTCTCTCATTACTCCACTTTGACTTCCCCATATTTCCATAGGATTGTGTTCTACCCATCCTGGATTTGGATAAAATTGAGTAAACTCTTTTTGAGAAGTTGCTACTATGTTTCCTTGCTTATCAAATAATATAGCTCTTGAACTAGTTGTTCCTTGATCTAAGGACATTATATATTTTTTTTCCATCTTTAATTTCCCTCCAGTAATTTATTTAAATGCAGTCTTGCTTTGAAGTTTCTAAAACTTCTTCTTCATCCATATATTTTCTTACACCTTTATCAAATACAAATCCTGCTAAAACTGCTCCTATAATTGGTCCAACTATTGGTACCCAAAAATACATATTAGGTCCTAGTGCATCAGTTCCCCATCCTGCTATCATTGCAAATAATTTAGGTCCAAAGTCTCTTGCTGGATTCATTGCAAACCCTGTTAATACTCCAAAACTTGAACCTATTATAGCTATTGTTAAACCTATCATAACTGGTGCTAAATTTGCAGCTGGTTTATTAGAGTTTTTAGCTTCACCTACTGCTAATATTACCATAACTAAAAACATTGTTATTATTATCTCTACAAATAATGCCTCTATTGAACTTAATGCTGCATGTGGATATGTTGAGAATACTCCTGCAGTAGAAAGACCACCAGCACTTGCTCTTACTATATTATTAGTACTTTCAAAAGATATGAATAGATTTTTAAATAAGAAATAAACTGTTGCAGCTCCTACAAAGCATCCTAAAATTTGAGCTCCTATGTATGGTATTACTTTTTTCTTTGGAAAATCTCTATGTACCATTAAAGCTATTGTTACTGCTGGGTTTATATGAGTTCCTGATACTGCTCCTGTAACATATATTGCCATTGTAACTGCTAATCCCCAGATTATTCCTATTTCCCATTGAGAAATATTTGCACCATTTAATACTAACGATGCTACAGATCCACAGCCTATAAATATTAGTATCCATGATCCAATAAATTCAGATATACATTCTCCCATTAATGTTTTTTTCAATCTAAACTCCTCCTTTATATTTTTTATATAACGTTATATTTAGACAAAAAAACAGAGAGGTCCTATAGTAAGAAACTAT
>NZ_DATIRC010000390.1:0-3225 GCF_035470145.1 Romboutsia sp. | reverse complement strand
TTAATAGTGTTAATAAATAATATGATATAACAAGGAAAATTGTTACTTATCATTAAAATTATTTAATTTCATATCATTTATATTAAATAACTTTATAAGATTCAAGAAATATAATTCGTATATATGCGTACATTTTCACAGTACCCTAAAATAAAAACCCCGATTTTTTCAGCATTTTAACGAACTATATATTAAGTGATTCATAAAATCCTTCCCAATTTTTTTTCTGATGATTAAGACTTTTTTCGTTAAAAATATATATATATTTTGCATTAAAAGTCCTTCCAAATAAATTCCATTGATGCTTACCAACATCTCTTAAATTTGCTTTGATATTGTCTAAATCATTTTCTGAAATTAAAATACCATAACACTCTCTTAAACTATTGTATCCCTCTATTGACTTTTTAGAATTTTTATATTTTATTATACTTCCAAATAATGAATTTAATTTCTCATTATCTTTAGTATTATTAAAGATATTTGCATCTAGTTTAATATACTCTAAATTATCTATTAGCTCACAATGTATATAATTAGAATCCTTCTCATTTATATATATTTCTTTAGGATTCCAATAATCTTTAAATTCATTTAATAAGTTCTTTTGTTTTATATACATAATTTACCACCTCTATGTTTATTATTATACTTTTAATTTTTTTTATACTTACATTCGTAACTTTTATCATCACTTTTTGTTTTTTAATTAATATCTTTATGCAGGTGTCACGATCGCTGTACTTATTATATTTTTTTATTAGATATGATGTTCTAAATTTAATACTTATTTTACTCATATTTTCCTGTACAAACTCATAAGCTTCATTAAATAAATACTTCTAAAAAATGTATTTGTAAATAAATTTTAGTTAGTTGGTGATATATTGAGATTATTAAGAACTTATAGAAAACCTGTTAAATTAGAACTTTTGACAAGTATGCTTTTAATAGCAGCTACTGTATCTGCTCTTTTTATGTACAACAGTCCTTTAAGACATATATATATACATATATTTGAAGATACTTATATAATAGGAAATTTTTCGTTTCATATGCTTATAAATGACTTCTTAATGGCAATATTCTTTTTAGTTGCAGGACTTGAGATAAAACATGAAATATTTCATGGTAATTTATCTTCTTTTAAAAAAGCATCCTTTCCTGTCATAGCATCTTTAGGTGGGGTTATTGTCCCTGCTTTAGTATTTATACTTATAAATAAAGATACTCCTTTTTTAAGTGGTTTTTGTATCCCTATATCGACAGATATAGCTTTTGCAGTGGGAGTTTTTTTGGTTTTTGCAAAAAAACTCAACCCAGCTCTTAAAGTATTTTTACTTTCATTAGCTGTTGTAGATGATTTAGTATCTATACTTGCTATAGGACTTGTTTACTCAATGCATGTAAATTTTATTTGTTTAATAATTGCTTTTGTAATAGTATTATTACTTATTATAGCTAATAAAGTTTTTAAAGTTTATAGTGTTACATATTATTTATTGTCAGGTCTTTGTTTATGGTACTTTATATATTTAAGTGGAGTTCATTGTACAATAAGTGGCATACTTTTAGCTATAACTATCCCTACATCACACTCTACTGGTATAAGTACTCTTGAAAGGCTTCAAAGAATTTTAGTACCTTTTAATAGTTTAATTATTATACCGTTATTTGCATTTGCTAACACAGGTATATCACTTATATATAATATGGATATGTCTAGTGCCAACCCTTTATTTTATGGTATTGTACTAGGGCTTTGTGTAGGCAAACCTCTAGGTATTATGCTTTTTAGTTTTATTGGTTGTAAGTTGAAGCTCACTGAAAAACCTAATGGTATAAGTTGGATGGCTGTATTTTTAGTTTCATTGATTGCTGGAATTGGATTTACTATGTCTATATTTATATCAGAAATTGCTTTTGTTCATAATATAACCTTAGTTAATATTGCTAAGATATCAATTTTATTTTCTGCTTGTATATCAGTAATATCTAGTATATTTGTAATTAGTTTGTGCAATATTACATTTAGATTTAAAATGTGAAGTCGTAATTCTATTGTTGATAAACATTACATATCTTAAAGTTATAGCCCTAGACTATTATTTATAAGTTTAAGGCTATTTTATATTCATAAATATATTTAATTACAAAGCCTTAACTTAGACCTTGATTAAGATATATAACTATAATATACTTAAAAGTATTATCTAAGCTACGAAAAATTCGATTCGCTTATGTAGACCAAGTGTTTTTCTACACGAGGAGTAAATTATAAATTGAATCACAAGCTAACAAAGGAGATAAAAATGAGATTAAACAACTATATTAGCTCAACTGGAATATGTTCTAGAAGAGAAGCTGATAAGTTAATTCAGCAAAAAAAGGTATTGATAAACGGCAAAATAGCTCAAGTTGGTCAAACTGTAGAACCCGGAGATATTGTAAAGGTTAATGGTAAAAAATTAATTCAAAAGAAAAATGATGTATATATAGCTCTAAATAAACCTGTGGGTATTACATGTACGACAGAACGACATATAAAGGGAAATATTATTGATTATATAAATTATCCTGAACGTATTTTTCCTGTTGGAAGATTAGATAAGCCTTCAGAAGGTTTAATTATTCTTACTAATGATGGGTCTATTGTAAATAAAATTTTAAGATCTGAAAATAATCATGAAAAAGAATACGTGGTAACGGTTAATAAAAATATTACTCAAAGTTTTATAGAAGATATGAGTAATGGTGTTCGTATATTTAATCCTGTTACCAACAAACATGTCGTTACTAAAAAGTGTAAGGTTACTAAAGTTAATAATAGGACATTTAAAATAGTTTTATCACAAGGTTTAAACAGGCAAATACGTAGAATGTGTGATGCTTTTGGGTATGAGGTAATAAAGCTTCAAAGAGTTAGAATAATGGATTTGACACTTAAAGGTATTGCTCCTGGTAAATGGAGAAAGTTAACTCCTAAGGAAGTTGAAGGCCTTTTAAAATAGTTACTATAATTTACAAGTAAAAATATATATCCTTAGATGATATAATATATTTAGTTGTACAAAGGGGAATTTTGTATAAAACTAATATAATCCTAGGGGGCTTTAAATGAAAAACATTCTAGTAGGTGAGGATTTCATGTGTCCTGACTGTTATAGTACAAATTATAAAACTTTAACATCTGTTACTAATTCTACATATGAATATTGCACTGAT
>NZ_DATIRC010000389.1:0-49219 GCF_035470145.1 Romboutsia sp. | reverse complement strand
TTGTTGGCTAAAGCCAAAACATATCAATAAATATATATCGGCTATTTACGTGTTTTGATTCGGAAATTACCTGTAATATATATTTCGGCAGGTCGGTTATAGGTACTTCGGTACACAGTGAACCTACTTTTGCACCCTGGGGAGGGTGTATTTACTCTTTGGTAATTTGGAGCATAAGTGCGTGTCTACCACCATAAGGCAGGTGTGCCTCTACCACCCCCCCACAACACAACACACACACACAGTATGTGTGAATACGGAGTCCCGTATTGCACCCTGGGTAGGGTGGTGTTGGGTGGCACTGCGTGGCAATACACGCTCAATACCTTTTACACATATCATATGCGATACATACGCACAAAGCGTATTGGCAAAAACATTTTAACACCATTACTGCATGTTGTACACGTGGTTTACTTGTTATATCACGCTTCGGCAAAGATGTCACATTCGTTCCACTTTCCCTTCGCTAAGTACGTTAAGACCTTGGGTTGCACCCAATCCCGCACTGCGTTTACTACACCTTCTTATCACGTTTATAACTTGTTTGGTACATGTTGTGTACGTTATATACCTGCGCCTTCGGCGTTTAGTCGCAGTACTGCGTACTACTCCTACACGTTACAAAGCTTGTTGGAAGGTATGGTAGCGTGTTGTTGCGTAAGGTACGCCCTTGCCTTCGGCGTGTGCGTAGGGCTAACGCCCTATGATTTTGCATAGGTTTTAAATTGTTTTGACTACCTTTGAACATGTATTATACCTTATTTCACCATAAAAACACGTTGTGTACACTCTCTCTCCACATCAAATTACATGTTATGAAATACTTTTTGTAACACTATTCACGTAGTGTATTAAGACCTAAAGGTCTAGGTTTTATTCACTTCGTTCATAAAACATAATCAACATATCATTTATACACATCTAAATGCTACTTATCAATAGAAATGTATGTCGGTGAGAGCACATATTAAAACACCTTCTCCCTTTTATAACACGCATAGCGTGTTGTGTATGTGGTATAAATTATTATTAAAAGGATGGTTTTATTATGTTTAAATTAGAAAGTATATTAGTTGATGAGTGTGCAGTATGTGTTATGCCTGTTTGTGAGTTAGAAGGTAATTCAGAACATTCTCAAGGTTATTTTGAGGTTGAAGAATTTGAAATGGTTACGTGTGACCATTGTGGCTTAGTAGTTGAAAAAACAACTGCAACACCTTGTACTTGGGAAGAATTTAATTTAACTTGGTACTATTGTGAAAGATGTAATAAAATATTTGAAAAAAATGAACTACCTTTTTAGGTAGGTCTTTGGTTGTTAAATAAAATTATAAAATTATAGGGGGATAAACAGATGTTTAATATATTATTAGTAGTATTATTAGGGTTAATATTGGTTGGAATGGTTAAGCAAGATAGGGATATGAAACATATCAAAGAGATACAAGAAAGACAAGCTAAACGTTTAGAAAGGCTTGAGGAAAAGAGATTGGACTATGCATTACTTAGACAACGTATCGAAACGATGGATAGGGAATATGATTTATTTACTAAGGTTCAAAGGGCACGTGATATTTCTATTGATGTGGATAGGGTTTGTAACCCTATTGGATTTGACATATCAAATATAACTGTTGAAGATATGATAAATCAGGTTAACAACACGTATAAAGAACATGGTATAGACGTAAGTTACGAGGAAATCGTATTAAGGGAATAAAGACCTTTTCCCTTTTTTACACCCTAAAGGGTGTTGTGTTATAAGTATAAATATTAAATTAATTAGGAGGTAGTCGTTATGGCTAAGAGAAAAAATAGTTTTGAGGCGTTAGAAAATATAAAGGTTGAAGGTGCAAACAATAATACAAATACTATGGAGGTTGTTGATATGAATGAATTAAATAAGGAAATGGTTGAAACTCAAATAAATACTTTAAAAGGTGAGGTAATAGATATGCATGAGAATATGGAAAATTGTTTAGAATCAGGCTTAGTAGAAGATGCTAATGAATTACATACAGAAATAGTTGTAGCAGAAGAAATGATAGTTGAGTTAGAAAATAAGTTAGATGAAGAATATGACATAGCATCTGATAAAGAAGATGATAAAGAGTTATTATCACTTTATGCACACAAATTAAAGATTGATGGTGCTATACATTATGCAGTTAAACAAGGTGCTTTAAAGTATGCACAAATGGTTGAAAAAGGTGAAGAAACACCTAAGTTTGTATCTAACAAACAAATACAAGGTATTATAAAGAATTATGAGTTAAGAACAGGTGTTGAAATGACTACTAAGCAAATCAACTTTATAAAAACTCTTAATCCAATTCAAATAGAATACATTGGTATAACACTTAACAAGGCTAGAAACTTAGCCATGGCATAAGGTTGATAATCTATAGTGCTCATATCGGGGATGTGAGCGTAATTAGGTTCTTAACCTAACAAAACAAAACATATGGTGATAAGTGGTCGAACTTATCAAAGGAGGAAATTATTATGAATAAGGTTGTATTAGTAGGAAGATTAACTAAGGATGTAGAATTAAGATTTATAGCAGGAACAGGAACACCAGTTGCAAACTTTTCATTAGCAATAGATAGAGAGTTTACAGGTAAAAATGGTAAAAAAGAAACAGATTTCATTGATGTGCAAGCATGGGGTAAAAGTGCAGAGAATTGTGCTAACTACATTGGTAAAGGCGCTATGGTTGCAGTAGATGGTAGTATAAGAGTTGATAAATATCAAGCTCAAGATGGTTCTAAGCGTACATCATTTAGAATAAACGCTGATAGAGTTCAGTTCTTAGATAGTAAGAAAAAAGAAGTTGCACCACAAACAGAAACATTTAAACCAACATTTGAACAATTAGATGGTGAAGAGATGTTTAACGAAGTAAATTTTGATGATTGTCCTTTCTAGGCACATCAAATAATACACAATCTGTTGGGGAACAGAGGTTTTGAGAGGGTGTAGGGGTACACCTTCTCTTTGAAATATATTAAACTAACATAAAATAAAAAAACAAAATGGTAAGACATAATGATGGGGATATGTCAATAGGAGATAAGACAAATGAAAAACTTAACTAAAGAAATGATAACTTTAAATAATATAAATACATCTGCTAGAAAAGATATTGATGCTACAATAAAAACTCTGCTTAAAATAGAAATAGAAGAATCAAGAAATGTACCAAGTGAAAAGATGATAACAAGCACACTTATGCCTTGTTATTATGATAGAGCAGGAGTACCAATGTCTAAGGAGCAAATTGTTTTCTTGTTAGGTAAGTGTTCAAGAGATAGAGTTCAATTGATAATAGATGTTTTAAAGGAAAAATATTCAACAGTTTCACAAAGAAAAGAGCTTATCAAAAATATTGAGGGTATGAGGAAGATGAGTACATCAACTTATCTTAAAATTAAGATGGAATTATACCCTAGAATACATGAAAGAAGTTGCATTGATGAGTTTTTCCAAAAGTGTACTGCAATATATCAAATGCAACCTGCAAATAGTGAACAAGTTAGACAAATAAAAGGTATAGCACTAATACCTGAGGTGTATGAAGGGTTATATTCAAGAGGAATAAAACTTGATGCTCATATAGACCCTGTAAACGGTAAGATACTACCTTCGTTTGATAAGGAAATAATGGATAGAATGAATAATGAAGATGCATCATCATTCTTACAATTCTTCTATACATACAAACAACAATACCAAGGTAGAATGCTTACTCCACTTCAAAGAAATACTTTAAGAAATCTATATACTCAATTGGGCGAAACAGATAAAGCATCTCCAATACATTTAATGTACATTGACCTTAGAAACTATGATAAGGTGGTAAATGAGTTGAATGAAAGAATAAGAAGAAATAATATAGCACAAGAAAGTGCATACAGTAATCGTAAAATGGTAAGACTTGATAATGGAGATATAATAGAGGTTAAAGAATATAAAGCAAATGAGTTCACATATGAAAACATGCGTGAAAGTAATAAAGATGCAGTAGAAACTAAGAGGTTATTAAAGTTTATACACACAACTTGGTCTGCATTAGGTGAAAGATACCAAGATGATGAGGATTTAGAGGCTTTATTACCATACTTAAATATAACTCAAACAAGTGGTTCTCACATCAAAGAAGATGTTGATGAGAATAGAGATAAGCTAGTTAAAATGATTAGACAAAAGATACAACAAGGAATAAGATTAGGTGCACTGGCTAGAGATTATGTATTACAACAACATGAAGATATAATAGAATTAGTATATCCATCACTATAAAAAGGATAAAGGGTGAATCTAGGTCTGAAAAGGCTTGGATTCACCCTTTTTTTATTTGTATATTAAACCATTTTAAAAACATTTAAAAGCAAAGGAGGAAAAACGCAAAGAACACGTTTTTCTTTTATTGAAGTAAAACCTAGGAAGGCGTAAACGCCTTCGATTTTTTGTTCATACTTTTATATCATGTATTTACACCTATTTCACGTTATACACGTTTAGAATACGTTTTAAATGCGTTTTATAGGTATCCCATGCTATACTTCGTATCTACCCTTATCTCCTTTCCACGTTTTACAGGTTTTTCTTTGTTTAAATGCATATCTTCGTATACACGTACTTTGTGCTCTTCTTTCATATACTCTACTTATTCTCATAGCCTTATTTCCTTGACAGTACCTTAGCTTGTCGTTCCTAGTACGGTATACATTTTAATATCATCTATTTGGGTGTAATTAATTAAAAAATAAAAAGAAAAAAAGAAATAAGTTGTTTTTTAAATAATTACAATGTACACTTAAATTTAGGCGGTAATCACATCAATAAGATGTTTACATAAAATTTATTAAAAAAATATTAATGGTAGTGGGTATGAAACATACTCACATAAGGAGGAAATTGAAATGATGAGAACAGTTAAAGTAGGAATGATGCCAGGTAGATTAGTAGAAGTAGCAGTTGAAGATGCAACAAACGTAGCACAAGTATTTGAAATAGCAGGAATAGAAATACCAAGTGGTTACGAAGTAAGAATGGATGGAGAGAAAGTTGCTATGGATACAATAATTACAGGTAATTTAGTAGTTGCTACAAAGATGATAAAAGGTAATTCATCAACAGTAAAGGTTGGAATGATGCCAGGTAGGTTGGTTGAATTGGCTTTACAAGGTGGAGAATCGGTTCAAGATGTATTTGCATTAGCAGGCATAGAGATACCATTAGGATATGAAGTTAGAATGGATGGAGAAAAGGTTGATTTATCTACAACAGTAACAGGAAACTTAGTTGTTGCAACTAAATTAATAAAAGGTAATACCCACACAGTTAAGGTGGGTACTATGCCTGGAAGATTAGTTGAGATTGCAGTAGAAGGAACTGAAACAATAGCACAAGTATTTGAAATAGCAGGTATAGAGTTATTATCAGGTTATGAATTAAGAAGGGATGGTGAAAAGGTAGAATCACATCAAACAGTAGGTACTTGTAATTTAATCGTTCAAAGTAAACTAATAAAAGGTAATAAGTAATTAACAGTTAAGTAACATTTATTTACACTTATTTTTTTACACTAATACACGTATATTTATATAAACTTTTTGAAGGGTACAGGTGGTGGTACACTTGCCCTTCACCTTTTTATAGTTTAAAACTTAGGTCAACACCCCATTTATATATACTCCTTACCCCATTAATTTATGTATATATCGTTGACCTGGGTTTTAAGTTATAAAATTAGGAGGTAATATAGGTGGATGAAAGAGAAATAATAAACAATTTTTTAAATGGTGCAATTAAAGAAATAGATGAAGAAGTAGTTAAATGTGTAGAATCATCATATCAAAAAGGCGAAGATTATGATAAAGAAACATTAGATGATTTAATTTATCAAAAAAGATTGCTTGGGTGCTATTTATAAAAGAGCTAACACATATTTATGTGTTTTAATTTTTACACCACAACATACCAAATTACATACCATGGGGGACACATCGCTCCACTTTAATTGGTGGTGTATTTTTTAAAGCACATAAGTTGCTTAATTAACAAAACATAGAGGAGGTACTTGCAAATGACAAGTATAGAACAAGAAATAAAATTATTAAGAGGAAACATTGAGAAGAATTTAATAGGTGAAATAGTAACAGATGTTACACCTGATATGATAAAAGGTGTATTGAATGAAAGAAACAATGATATAATGGTATTTGCTCAAATCAAAGAAGAAGTAGAAGTTGGAACAATAGGTGGAGGATTTAGATTCTCAGAAGATATGAGCGTTTTAAAAGATAAGTTATTACATATAAATGGTTGTATAGAAAGAGATAGAAGTGAAGAAGATGCCAAACGTGGTGGTAGAAAAGGCAAGGTGTTTGGTTTTAGAGGTGACATAATAGTCGATGGTGTTAAAAAAGAACATCCACGTGTAATAGATGATGAGTTTATAACAAATATACAAATTATATCATTTGTAATGCCACCATTTAGCGAGAGAATAAATGCTATAAGTGAGAATTTAATAAAAATAGCAAACGATAGTAAAAGAGATATAGATGATTTAAAGTATAAATTTGATGAAGAGCAAAAAAAAGCCATTGAATTTAGAGAAAAGCTAACTAGAACATTAAATAATGTTAAAAAATATGGAACACAATTAGAAGATTTGGTGAAAAGAACTAAAGACAAGAGTTTTATAAGTGAATTAGAAATGCTTATTACACATAAAAACTTCGTTGATTTGGAAATAGTTAATGATGATTTGGTATTTACAACCAACCACATAGATATATATGACCCAAGCAATATGGAAAACGTGTTTAAAGGTAATAAATTTAAAATAACAGTTAAATTAAGTAGTAGTAGAATTAAATTTGAAGGTTTGGATAGAACTAGGAGTCACAAAAGTTATTGGTCAACTAATGACCCTCACCCACATGTAAATGGTAGAACAGGTGAGGCTTGCTTAGGTAATGTGTCTTCAACGCTTGCAGACCTTTGCTCATCAAATGAAATATACGCATTATTTACTATGCTTGTTAACTTCTTACAAACATTTAATATAGACGATAGTGCAGGTAAATACATACGTAATTGGGAAATGGTTGATGGTAGTGATAACCCATATAGTACAAGTGTTAGGTGTAAACAATGTGGAGATGAAATAAATTTAGATGAAGATGATTACAGAAGATGTGGTGATTGTGATGGTTATTTATGTGAAAATTGTGGTGAATGGCACGGTGAAAATGACACTTATTATTGTGACGAGCATTACGCACAACACATATTTACTTGTTTAGAATGTGATGAAGAGAGCGAAGATATGAGAAATAAAAGAATATGTTCGGCTTGTGGAAAAGTAATGTGTGATAATTGTGTAGAATACCATGATGATAAGCCATATTGTCCAAGTTGTATGCCCAGCGAAGAGGTTGATGAAGAAGTTGACAATGGAACAGATGAAGAAGGAGTTCAACAAGAAGTGGTGGTAGCAGGTTCTAAATGTGATGATTGTGGTAAAATCCTTGATATGGGTGAGAGTATATCTTGGGTAGAAAACACAGGCATATTACTTGAATTATGTGAAGGTTGTATGAAAACAAGAGAAGAAAGATTATAGGTGATAAAAAATGAACAACATAGGTTTTAAAGTTGCATGTTACATTGACACGGCTATAATGATTGCTAATTATTACAGAGGTGAAATGGAGGCAACGATATTTTGTGGCTTTCTTGCGATTATAACTGCAATACTAAGTTTAGAAAAAAAATAACATATCAAAAAGGAGAATAAGAAGATGAAAACTTTATTTAATGAAAGAAGAACTGCACAAACTAAGGTTGAGATAATAACTGGGTTAGACCCAATAATATATGTTGATGTGAACTCATTAGGGAAGATGAGAGCATACGTTGATGGATGTAATGACGAGATAGGTTGGTTAGGAGAAGTAATTAAACAAGGTAATGATTATTTAATAAAGGATGTACACCTGTTCAAACAACAGGTGCACTCTACTACTTGCGAAATAACAACAGAAGGTTTAACAGATTTTGCAAATGAGATATTGATGCAACCAAATGGAATAGATACTTGGAATGATATGAAATTGTGGGGACACTCGCACGTTAATATGGGGGTTACACCATCAGGTCAAGATAATACCCAAATGAATGTATTTAAAGATTGTGGACATGATTTCTTTGTACGTGTTATAGCAAATAAAAAAGGTGAAATGGAATTTACATTATATGATTATATAAAAGGATTATCATATAAAGATGTTAAGTGGGTTACATATTATGATAACGCAGAGATTTACGACTTACAACAACAAATAAATGCTTTACAAGCCCACATGAACACTTTAAAACAACCTAATATAGATACTCCCAGTATCACACAAGAAATCAAAGATAAGGTATCAAAAATCAGACATGCAACAACATATGCAAATGCAGTTGCCTATAATGGGTACACAAGTGGAGCTTATGATAGTTGGTGGGATAAAGCATATGGTAATAAAAATACTCAACAAAATAAAAAAAAAACAAACGTAACAACAAATCAAATAAGCGTGGTAGATAGTGCAGAAAGCAATGATATATACGCAGGTGTAGGAAGTATAGAAGATAAAATACTTATAGCTTGGATGAGTATGGATGTTGTTGCACTTGAAGGTTTTTTAAGTGTTGATGATATATTTGATGTGACAACAATGACTACAGTTGGTGTAAGTAATTTTATAAGCGAGGAATTTGGTGAAGAAATAACGTTTAAAACTTGTGACAAGTTTAAGGAATTATGCATTGAATATAAAAAAACGTATAATGAACAATACAGTTGTAGTGGGTTTATAAACAATAAATAATGTAAAAGGGTGTGATTTAATAGGTTGCACCCTAAATAACAAATCAAATAATAAAGGATGGTAAACAAGATGAAGGTTGAAAATTACTCAAGACAAATGAATATATTAGATGTGGAGAAGGAAAAGAACAAACCAATAAATATCATAGGAGCAGGTGCAACAGGTTCTTGGATAGCATTAGGACTTGCTAAGATGGGATTTGAAAATATAAATATATATGATTTTGATACAGTAGGAGAGCATAATTTACCTAATCAAGCATTTAACATAGAAGATATAGATACTAACAAAGCTATGGCAGTTCAAAAGAACGTGATGAATGCAACGGGCAACATAGTTAAAGCGCATAATCAAAAACTACAAGGTGGAGAAAGATTAGCAGGTGTAGTGTTTGTATTAACAGATAGTATGAAGTCACGTAAAGATATATGGATGAAGAGTTTAAAGCTTAACCCTGCAATAGAACTTGTGATAGAAACACGCATGGATTTAAGAGTAGGTCGTGTGTACGCTATAAATCCTAATGATATGGCTCAAATAAAGAGATATGAAGAAACGCTATACGATGATGCAGAGGCAGAGGTATCTGCTTGTGGTGTATCTCAAACAGTTTTATGCACCGCAATAGGCATCACGTCACAAGCTATATGGAAGTTACTTAACCATATCAATGAAGTGCCTAATCATCAAGAAACTATGATAGAGTTTGAAAATAATTACATATTAACGCAGGAGTGGAAATAAGATGGAAACAAGATTAAGGGATGCAAATGGAACGTTATTAGAAATAGGTGATAAGGTAAGAAGAATAGATGGAGAATTTGGAGGCATGGTGGTTGGTGATGTAGGAACTATAACTGAATTTAGAGATGATTTACATGTAAGCTTAGAAGAATATGGTGGTGGACATGGAGTTTCACACTTTATAAAAGATAAAGAAGAAAACGAAATATAATCAATAAATAGGGGGAAGAAAAATATGATTATAGTAGGAACAAGTGAATTAGGTAATTTAGTTGCTGTTGAAATGAGATTTGGTGATACAGGTATTGCGCTTGAATTCACATCAAAGAATACAGTAATATTAGATAGTCTTGATAAGGATGTTACTTTTGTTGGTGCAATTAATAAGGTGAAGTCGGTGTTGTGCGATGAAAGCTTTGGATTATAAAGGTAAGGTTGCAAAAGAGATTGAGGGGCGTTTTAACGCTCCTTTAGAATCTATACTTCATAAGCTTTATATTGTTGATATGAAGAGTGCAGAAGATATAGCAGATATATTGGGAACATCACATGTTACTGTAAACAAATACCTTGTTAGAATGGGTATTAAACGTAGATTTGATTGGAAAGAGATAGTTAAAATGTGTAAAGAAAGGTTGAAAGAAAATGAACATACCAACACTTGAAGAAAGAATAAGAAATAATACAACAAAATTATTCAATGAAGGCGATAAAGTTGAGATAAGAAAAGATTTGAATAAAATAAAAGATTGGGCATTGTTTGGTGTTAATGAAGTTATGCTTAGGTATGCAAGTAGAACAGTTGAAATAAAAGATGTTGTTAAGACTAAAACACGCGGACTTAATGATGAAAATACAGATGTTTATAAATATTTTCTTAAAGGCAATAGTTGGAGTTGGTCAGCAGATATGTTTGTTTTAAAGGAGGAAAATGAAGTATAATGGCAATGTATTATAACTATGAACATAGACAAATCAAAGAAGGCGATACGGTCATAATAGGAAATAACGTAGAAACATCTTGGAAGATAGATGATTTAATAGTAGGTGGAAAACGTAAAAAACACGTAGGTAAAATGTATACAGTTAAAAGTAAAAGATACTTGCAAAATGGAGCTATACGAATAGAATTAAATGAGGTATATGGCATAGTGTGGTCACCTAAGATGTTAACAAAAACAGACAGAGAAGTGAATGAAATATGAAAAATCCATTTAAAGTAGGAGATGTAATTATAGTTAAGCGTGCATCAACACCTGCATACAACGGAGTAGTAGCGACAATAACTGAGATAATAGGTCGCGACAATCACGTATGTAGAACGGATAAAAAGGATTTAGGTGGTTGTGATTTACTCTTGGAGTGGCAGAAACTTGATTTGTATAAGGAGGTTAATGAGATATGATAAAGCATAAATTTGAAATAGATGAAAAAGTTTTTATAAATCCATGTGCAACACGTGAAGATTTTAAAGAAAATAGTTGTTGTACTAGTTTTATGAAACTACTATATGAACCACTTAAAATAGAAAAAAGAGGTATTAGTAAAGGTCAGCCAACATATTATATAGATGGTTGGTGGATACTTGAGAAGTGTTTAATGAGAATAAAGGAGGATAACGAAATCTAATGGAAAAACCTAAATTTAAAAAAGGAGATAGGGTGCGAATAAACCCTAGTGCAAGAAGTGGAGATTTCACACGAAACGGTTGTACATCAAGATTTTTAAGAAGATGTGACGAAGAATTTGTTATATCCAAATCAGAAGTGAAACCAAATAGAATTATTTATTATATAGATGGTTGGTGGATGGTGGAACAATGTTTAATAAATGCAAGAGAGGATAATGAAGTCTAATGAAACAATTAATCTTTATGTACAACTATATGTTAAGCGATAAATGGCAAGAAAAAAGTAAACTACCATTTACATTCATATCATTTGGTTACATAGAGGGGAAACTATATAGGATTGAGGATAATTATATAGCACTTGATGAGTTCACATCAAAGAAACATAAGTGGAGTGATGATAGAATATATGGAGCTTTCTTTTTACTTGATGAGGCTCAATTTTACATGAGAACGTTGGATGGAATTATGGGTTGTTCATTGACAAGTTTAAGAAAAAACCATACAATGGATTATATGCACAGGCAGAAAGTGGAAGTTACACCTATTCACTTTGATACCATAATAGATTTTGCACAATTAAAATACATAGAAAAAGAACCTGTAACGTGCTATACTTACGTAGCAAATATGGACAATAAGTTCATAAATAAAAAAGTTAATAACACTTATCGTAACCGTATAAGGTGTGGTTATGATGAAAAGTGTTTTATAAATTTATTATTAAAATATAAAAAAATAACTTAGGAGGATTTAATTATGAATAACACAGGTTGGGGAGCATTACAAGACGATAATGCAGGAAACAAAACTAATTTTACGAAGTTTAACGCAGGTGAAATAACAGAAATAAGATGTTTAACAAATGAACCGACAGTAAGATGGTCGCATTTTATACCATCTGCAAAACGTTCAGTAACTTGTTTAGGGAAAGGTTGTCCAATATGTGATGCTAGGGAATTAGCAAAATCACAAGGAGTAGACCCTAAATTTAGCACATCAAAGAAATTTGCTATGGTAATATATAATTTTAAAACTGAGCAAGTTGAGATATTAGAACAAGGTAAGGCATTCTTTGAACAATTATTTAGTTTCCATACAGAAATAGGAGATATAGGTACTTACAACATAAAGGTTAAAAGAATAGGTGAGAAAACTAATACTACTTATACTTTAATACCATGTGCTCCAACTGCGTTTAATAAGGAAACAGGTGAATTACCTGATTTAATAAAACAATTTACACCACCTACTAAAGAGCAAATGTTAGCGTTAATGGAAGGTCAATCACCAACTGACGTATTTGGCAATAATAAAACAGAAGTAAGCGGAGAAGATGAGCAATTCGAGGTCTAAGAAAATAACAATGAAAGATGTGGCTACGTATTTTTACGACAACAGTGGTATAAAGTATGATAGCCACATTTTTAAAGTTACAATAGCACAAATAAAAACGCTAACAAAACGTGGTTACACATTAGAACGAATCAAAGAAGTAATGGAATATATTTTTAAACATTTACCACCGAAAGGAATTTACAGTTTTGGATATGTATTAACTGTAATAGAGGATATAGATAAAATATTGTCGGATATAGAAAACCAACCTATCGCAACCATTCCGACAGACATAAAAATAATAGGCAATAAAAAGAAGATTAACAATGTGAAAGTTAATTATGACGAAAGCCTATTTAAATAGATAGGGGAGCTAAATATGGAGATACATGAAATAAAAGCACCTTCTGTTGAGCGTTCAATACTTGCTATATGTATGCAAAACACTGATGAGATATTAAACGTTGAAACAAATGAAGTTTTTGCAGAGCATTTTACAATAGATGGTAACAGATATATATATAATACAATGTTATATTTATATAACAAAGGTGCTAAACCTACTTCTACAACTATAATGGAAGTAATAACAAATGAGGATGCTAAAAAGGCTATAAATGACCTTGGGGGGCTTTCTTATATTGATGATATAGGTTATATGGATATAGATAGAAGTAACCTTAGAATCCTTTGTGAGAAGTTAAAACAGACTTATACGAGGCGTAAAATATATGATTTATGCGAATCAACAAAAGATAAAATGTTATCTGATGAGAGTAAAACTTTAAACCCTAGTGAACTTGTTGCATCACTTGAAGGTAGAGTTACGGACTTATCAATGAGAGCATCAGGTAATAGCTCAGGTGTAAGTAAGATGGGTGATGGTTTAGAAGAAAGATTACAAGCACGTATGGATAATCCATCTGAGATACCAGGTCTTGAAAGTGGACTTACTACATTTGACTATTACACAAATGGTGGGCAACCAGGTGATTTAATTGTATTTTGCGCTAGAGCAAAATGTGGTAAATCCGTAATCCTATCAACGATAGCAAAGAAATTAGCAATAGAAGATGGACTTCCTGTATTATATTTTGATACGGAAATGTCTAAGGAAGAACAAGAGGATAGACTGCTTTCTATGGTAAGTGGTGTTCCACATAAAGAAATAATGAGTGGTATGTTTGCCTGTGATACTGCAAGTGGTAAAGCAGTAGACAAGTTAAAGAAAATAAAAGAGGCTACTAAGAAGATTGAAGATGCGCCTTATTACCACATATATATGCCTAACTTTAATGCAGAAAAGGTTACTGCACTTACTAAACAATATAGGCACAAATATAATATACAAGCAATGTTCTTTGATTATATAAAAGTACCTGCAACTGCTAGTGGCAGTTTACAAGCAGTAAAAGAATACCAAGCATTAGGTTTCTTCACATCAACATTAAAGGATATAGCAGGTATATTACAAATACCAGTTTATACAGCTTGTCAAGAAAACAGAAGTGATAGTACGGGTACAGAGAAATCTGCAAACAATGTAGGTGGTTCTGATAGGATATTACAACTTGCTACTAAACTTATATTCTTATATGTTAAATCTGATGAACAAATTGCTAAACAAGGTATATCGGCAGGTAATAGGCAGTTACTTATTGCTTTCCAAAGAAATGGACAAAGTGGAGTTGCACCTATAAACCTACAATTTGATAACTCTATTATGTCTATGAGGGAGTGTTGATTATGCCTAATATAAAAAAACCTATAACATGGGATGTAGATGAGAATGGGTGCTTTAATTGCACCTCTCATCACATTGGAACTGGTGGTTATCCAATGATAAGAAAATATAATAAAACAACGAGGATGCACAGATATATTTACGAAGAAATGTATGGTTTTATACCTGATGGTCTAGTTGTAAGGCACAAATGTGATAATAGAAAATGTATTAACCCTGAACACCTTGAATTAGGTACTTACAAAGATAATAACCACGACCAAGTTAAAAGAGGTAGACACGGAAGAACAAAATTAACACAAGAACAAGTTGATGAAATGAGAAATGATTGGAAATTAAAAAAATACAATCACTATCATGAAGTAGCAGAGAAGTATAGTATATCACCTGCAACGGCTTGGAGAACTATAAATAAAATTAATTGGAACATAGAGAAGGAGTGTTGAGTATGTATAAAGTATTAGAAATAAGCAATGATAAGGTACATGGTTTAAGCGATAGTATATTAGCAAGTGGTTATCCAATGCAAACAGAAGTTGAGAGCAATCAATATAAAATACCTGTTGATGGGGATGTAAAACGTGCTAAAGTGTTATCAGGTTGTAAGCCAGGCACAGGACACGATTGTTTCTTAAAAGGTATAATAGTTCAATTTGATGTGAAGGCGAGTGAATATTGGTATCGTCAAGCAGATAGATATACGTGGTTTGATTATGTATCGTCTCAAAGTAAAATGCACCGTTTATTGAAGATGGATATAGATGAAAACTGTAATGAATGGGTTGATGCACGTATAAAAGCAGTTCTTATGGAGAAAATATGCAAATACAACCAAATGGTAGAAGATGGTGGCTATACCAAACTACAACTATCTTATGCTTTCCAAGAAGTGGTGAGTAATTGCCCATCAGGATTTATGTTAACTGCGAGAAAAACAACAAATTACTTACAACTTAAAACTATGTATAACCAAAGAAAAGGACATAAACTCCAAGAATGGCGCGTATTTTGTGAATGGGTAAAAACACTTCCTGAAAGTTGGTTGATTACAGGAGAACAACCTGAAAATTAGGAGGAAGTATGGACAAAAATGCAGTAGATGTTATAAAAGATAATTTAGATGTTAGAGTAATCTTAGAACACTATAAAGTAGATGAAATGATTGAAACAGGTAGGTTTATAAGATGTGCTTGTCCAATTCATAAAGGAAACAACAAAACTGCATTTAGTATAGATATTGAAACATCACTTTGGAGATGTTTTACAAATGATGAGTGTGGAGGTGGAGATATTTTCACACTCATTGAAAAAATAGAAGGTGTAGGATTTGTAGATGCAGTAAAAAAACTTGCAAAAATACTTTGCATTGATATGGACAATATGATTATAGCTCAACGTAAATCATCATATCAAAAAGAATTGGAAGAATGGATGAAGTTTATCCAAAAAAGGAAAAAAAAAGCTAGTAAAACAGATGTAGTTGAGTTTATAATTGAAGAAGAGGTTTTACCACTTAAAAAATATAGACACTTCACACAAGAAACACTTGAACACTTTGGAGCAGGATATGTAAAACAAATGAAATACATTACTTCAAGTGGCGAAGAACGTACTACTTATGATAGAATAGTATGTCCTATATATCAAGACAATATACAAGTCGGTGTATCACTTAGAAAAACAAAAGCAAAGGAAATAGTCAAGTGGTTGCACCTACCAAGTGGATTGGGTGTAGGTAATATAATATATAACCTTGATGCATGTAAGGATTATGACGAGATAGTTGTAGTAGAAGGTATTTTTGATGTATGGTCTTACTACCAAGCAGGTGTTAAAAACGTAGTGTGTGTATTTGGTAGTAAAATAACAGAAGAACAGTATAGGATATTGTTTAGAACAGGGAAAGACATAGTATTATCTTTTGATGGGGATGATGCAGGTGTTAAAGCTACTAAGCAAGCGACCGAACTTTTCAAAAACAAAGCAACACTTTACATGGTTAAATTTGATGAAGGATTAGACCCAGGTTCTCTCGAATCAAATGATTTAATAAATTTATATAACAAAAAGGAGAAAATAATATGAAAAATTTTGCAGAAAGATTAAAAAAAGAAATGGAAGAAATAGCAAGTAAAAAGAAGGAAGAACTGGTTGATGAAGTATCTCAAATAGAATTAACAGATGAAGAAAAAACGACAGATGCTATAATGGTAAAAATAGGTATGGAATATGCAGATAGTAAAGAAGATTGGGACAAGATGCCTGTTGATGTGCAATACAAGTGCATGTCTAATTTAGCACACTTAGCAAGTAAATATTTTGTAATGTATGATGTAGAATTAGAATTAAAGAAAAGAGGAGATAAATAATGTTTGAATTGAGAGCAATGACAGAAGAAGAAGTGGAAGAGTTTTTAAGCTTTTTAAATGATAATAAAACAGAACAACAAGCTAAGATGTTGCACCCTGGTAAAATATCTGATACAGAAATACACGCATCAATATGCTCAGACATACACACTACATTTATAGAAAAGAATAGAAGGTATGGTAATAGCTTTTCAGAGCAATTCTCAGAGTTTGGATTGTTGTCGTTGTTAATTAGGTTGACTGACAAATACAAAAGGTTTAAAATGCTATCTGAGAACCCTGAAATAGATGTTCTTGATGAGGGTATAGAAGATACATTGAGAGACCTTGCCAATTACACTATAATGGGATTGGTGGAATTAGAAAAAATGAAAGGTGGAAAATAGTATGGGAATATGTTATATGACACAAGAAGGTAGTTACATAATAAATGGGTGGAACTTAGATAAGAACAAAAACCTTTGGGTTTCAAGAACAATAGGTGGTAATAAAAAGATAGCATCAGGTGATGAGGCAAAAGCTATACATGATGAATTTTGCAGAATAGCAGAATCACAAATGCCATGTTTAATGCATCATAATGGAATGTTCATAACAAATGTGGAATCGAATCAAGAAGGAGCAGAAGAAGAGGTAGAGGGTTAATCCCCTCTATTTTTTTTATGGAGATGTATCATGTTTAAAATAGGTGATAAGGTGCGCATAACAGAGAAGTACCATAAAGAACTTGTTAAAAGCCCTATGTGCAATCCTATATATATAAACAAAAAAGAGCTAGGCAAAATAATGAGAATATCAAATGGACAATATGAAGTAAAAGGACACGGTTTCTGGACATTTGAATACGTAGAACTTGATGTGGAGGACAATGAAATATGATGAATCCATTTAATCCAATAATTTTATTACCTGTTACAGTTGATGTTGTGTTAGTATATATATTGTACTTATTGGTAATGGAGGTGAGGTTTGATGAAATTAGTAGAAAGAACAATAAAAGCATGGAGCGAAAATCCTGATGATTACGTTGATATGATTTATATATTTAGAGAAGATGCCTTAAGGTTAATAGAAAGACATATTTTATTAGGAGGAAGTTATGTGGAAACTTGATGGTGAAGTTTTGTGGAAGAATAGATGTGGTAGGTGTTGTATGGAATGTAACTCAAAGAAGTATTGTGAAGTAACTTGTGTTGATGAATGCATAGGTTGTTCACTATGTTATTTTAAAATAAGATAAAAAGGAGAATTTATCATGAAATTAGAGTGGAATAAATACTACGTTGCAAAAATTTCATATTTCAAGAATAATCCAATACACGAAGTTATTATAAATGTTAAACTTGATGAAATTGTTGTGGTATTCAATGGTACGGATTGCGAAGAAGTTAGAGTAAAGGACTTAAATTATTTTGAAGTTGTAAATGAAATAAAGATATGCAAATAAAAAACATATTTTAATTTATAAATGAGGTGGCTTTAATGAAAAATCAATATAAATATTTAGTAAGTTTTACTTTTAATGGTGGCTGTGGTAATTTTTATTCTACTACATCATTTAAGATAAATTCTTTTCAACATTTAAATTTAATAAAAGAGAAAATAGAAAAAGAAAATAGACTAGCGTATGTAGCAATATCTAGTTATCAGTTAGTTAGAAAAATTGAAAATAGAAGAAAGTTTATAAGATAAAAAAGTGATTTTAACATATAAAGGAGGTTAGTGAGATATAATGGAAAACAAAAATTGCGTGCATCTTCATGTACACACGGAATACAGCTTACTTGATGGGATAAGTAAGGTTAAGGAACTTGTTAATCGTGCTAAAGAATTAGGCATGACTGCAATAGCAGTTACAGACCATGGTTCTTGTGCGGGGCATAAGGATTTAGAAATAGAATGTGAAAAAGCAGGTATTAAACCTATTTATGGATGTGAGTTCTACGCACACGAAGGTGATGAAGTGTGTAAAGAAGATAATGGTAGGCATTTAATGGTGTTTGCTAAAAGCGAAGAAGGTTTACAGAATTTGTACCAATTATACAACGAATCGTATAGTACATTTTACCGTAAACCTCACATCAATATAAATTTATTAAAAAAATACAACAAAGGATTAATGGTTTCTTCTGCATGTATAGGGGGAACTATATCACAGAAATTATTAAGTGGTGAATACGCTATTGCTAAGGAATGGCTCACTAAGTTTAAAGATATATTTGGTGATGATTTTTACTTAGAAGTCCAACCTAATGATATTCCCGACCAATACATAGTAAATAAGGAGATTTTTCGCTTAGCACGTGATACTAAGACGAAAGTTATTGCTACAAACGATGTACATTATACGTTTAAAGAAGATGCAGATGTACACGAGGTATTATTAGCATTACAAGTTAAGCAAAAGTGGGATAGTCCTAAAAGGTTTAAATTCCCTACTAATGATTATTGGTTAAAAACTTATGATGAAATGGTAAATACCTTTATAGGTAGTATGTCCGATAAAAAGGAATTTATACAAGCTTTAGAAAATACCAATGAAGTTGCAGATAAATGTGATTGGGTTAAATTACCTAAAGGCGATTTCATGCCACATTATAACAAGTTAAAACCAAATCAAACAGAGAGAGATGCATTAGAAGAAGAAGTAAAAGAAGGTGTAGTGAAAAAATACGGAGTATCAACCCCTACATCACTTGCAGAACAAATAGAACACGAATTAGATGTTATTGATGAGGAAAGATATTCAGGTTATTTCTTAATAGTACAAGATGCAATACGTGAGGCGCGTAAAGCAGGTGTATTAGTAGGAGATGGCAGGGGGTCAGGCGCAGGTAGTAAGGTTTGTTACTTAACAGATATAACACGTGTTGACCCTGTTAAATATGGATTAGTATTTGAAAGATTTATGGATAAAGGTAGACAACCTGATATAGACGTTGATATATCAGACCAGGACTGGTTGTTTAAATATCTTCAATCACAATACGGTGATTTAAATGTTGCTCGTATAATTACATATGGAACACTAACTGCTAAGAGTTGTACTAGAAAAATATTAGGATGTTTTGGTTATTCAATGGAGGAGATAGCAAAAGTAATAGGGTATATGCCTGACAGACTCTCATTTAGCTTTAAAGAGGCTTTAGATGAATCAAAGGATTTATCTATCTTTATGGATAGTAAACCATTTATAAAGCGTTGTATTGAGAGATTAGAGGGTGTTATATCACACGAAGGTAAACACGCAGGAGGGTTTGTTATATATCCTAATCTAAGAAAGTATCTACCATTAAAAATGGTAACAGATGATAATGGTAATAGAAATGTACCTGTTGCTATGCTTACTAAATATCCACTTGAGGATGCAGGGTTTGTTAAGTTTGACTTCCTTGGACTTGAAACTTTACCTATAATAAAACATACTCTTGATTTGATAGAAGAAGATACGGGCGAAAAAGTTGATTTGTCTAAGATAGATTTAGAGGATAAGAAGATATATGAAATGCTACAAAAAGGTGATGTAAGTGGTATATTCCAATTAAACTCACAAGCAAGTAGATTGGTTGAGCAAAAACCACGTAAATTCTCTGATTTAATAGCTTTCACATCAATAATAAGACCAGGAACAGGAGATTATCACGAATACATTGAGCGTAGAAACGGTAAAGAATGGTACATAGCACCTGAAAGACAAAGATACATGAATGAATCAGAAGGTCTTATGATTTATCAGGAACAATATTTACATGATGCACACACTTATGCAGGTTGGGCGTATGGATTTAGTGATACAAACATAAGAAAGAATAAGAAACTTAAAGAAGATATAGAATTAGCAAATAAATTTGTAGTTGATGGGATTGCTAGAGGATTTAACAGAAGTTTACTTGAGAAAATTTGGGAAGAAATAGTTGATGTTGCGAGTGGTGGGTATGGATTTAATAAATCACATGCTACGTGTTATACTGTTATAACATATCAAACAGCTTACCTAAAAGCTTATTACCCTAACTACTTTTATTCGGCACTACTTACTGCTAAGATAGATAATCAAGAAGAAGTAGCAAATATAATAGCAGAGTGTAAACGTAAAGATATAAAACTATTACCACCTGATTTAAATAAAGGTACACATGAGTTTACACCAACTAAAGAAGGTATAAGGATGCCACTTAATTATTTAAAAGGTGTAGGTGAGAGTGTAATACCTGAAATAATACGCCTTAGACCTATTATAAGCCTCTCAGACCTGTTTGAAAGACGTACTAAGGCAATTATAAGGAAGAATGTATTAGTATCGCTTATAAAAGCAGGATGCTTTGATTTTGAGGAAACAAGAAACGAGATGATGTATAGGCTTGATATGTTAAATAGAACTAAGACTCAAATCAAAAACGGTCATATTTGTGATTACTATGATTACAATGAAAAATTATTTATGAAATGGGAAAAAGAATCACTAGGAATGTATTTAAGAAAACATCCACTTGATAATCACAACCCTAAAAGTTTTTATGACTATAAAGAAAGCGAAATGGTGTCTGTTGTAGGTGAAATAACAGATGTTACTGAAAGGTCACAAAAAAATGGTAAGATGATGGCATTTATTACTCTTGATTTGCCTTGTGGTGTTGTACGTGCTTTATCATTTGCAAATATATGGGAAAGTCAAAGTATTAAAAACGAATCAAAAGAAGGTAATATAGTTTATGTAAAAGGTAAAAAATCAGGTGATAGTATATTATTAGATAATATAGAGAGTTTGGAGGTAAATTAAATATGACAACTTTTGTAGAATTATTAAAGATAGGGTTGGTATCAACCTTCCTTTTTTTGGTTATAGATGGTATAATAGGAACATATAAAAAATACAGGAGGCAATAAGATTGAGTAATTTAGAGATATTTAGAAATATAATATGCCTTATGGCAGGTACAGTAATAGGAGTATTGGCAATGGGAATAGTTGCAGGGGGGACAAAATAATGAAATTCAGAGGAATAATAAGAAAATTAGATGAATTAGGCAGAATAGTAATGCCAAAAGAATATAGAAAAGAGATAAACGCAGAAAATGGCGCAGAAGTAGAAATGACACTATATGAGGATGGGATAATAATAAAAAAAGCACATGAAGGAACTTTGATAACTAGAAAAATAGATAACCTAGGGAGACTTGTCATATCAAAGAAAATTAGAAAAGTGTTAGAAATTGAAGAATGTGGAGAATTAGAAATGTTCTTACTTGTAGAAGATGCAATATATGTAAGAAAGGTGGTAAGAAATGAAGGTTTGTAAAACTTGTGGTTGTGAAGTAGATATTATCAATATTGCCATGTGTGTTAAATGTGGAGATACGCTTTGTGAGGCGTGTGCATTAGCAAATAAATTTAAGTGTAAAGAATGTAATGGTGAAAAACCTAAGTTTGAATTAGACTTTATAAGACGTTCACATATTGATACATATAAAGCTTGTCCTTATGCTTTTTATCTTGAGGTGATAAAAGGTATGGAAGTTCCTATGAATATATATGCGCATGTAGGAATAGAATTACATGAATTATATGATAAACATCAAAAGGGTGAAATAGACAAGCAGGAAGTATCATCAGGGACAACAGAAACCATTTTAAGCTGTCGTGGTAAATGGGATGATGAATTAGTCAATAAGCTTGACATAAAGGCGCAAAAAGCCACTGAGCACTATTTAAGCATATGTGATGATTTACCTGGTAAACTCGTTATAACAGAGGAAACATTATTCATAAACATTAAAGAGGGATTACCCAAGGTTAGAATTACAATGGATATGATAAGAGAAGATGAAGAAGGTAATCTACATATTCTTGATTGGAAAACAGGTAAGGTAATGACAGGTCAAAACTTGGCTACAAACTTACAAGTACCCTTATATATAAAAGCAGTTCAAGATAATTATGGTAAGCCAGTTAAATCATTTACACTTATATACCTTTCAGAAGGTAAAGAGCGTAAATATGTACACGTAGGAGAAGATAGATATGAATGTACAGTTAAAAAGAGAGTGTACAAAATATCAATAGGAGACACGATTAAGGAGATACAATCTTTATTCGGTAAAATAATAGGTGGGTTGTTTAATATACCTGATAGACCTAATTACTTCCATTGTAAACAGTGTCATTTTGGAGATAATGGTACTTGCGCTAGAAGTGATAAGCAAAGGTGGGTTAATGCAAATCAAAATAACAATATAGAAAGTGGTTGGGGGATGTAATGAATACAGAGGGGAAGAGAAAAACAAATTGTAGATGGTGTGGAAAGAACTTCTACACAAAAGACAAAAGAAAGAAAACTTGTTGTTACAAATGTACATTAAATTATAATAAAAAGCAAAAAGAAAAATACAAATTATAGGAGATTGAGAAGGATGGAATTTACACTAGAATATAAAAAAGACATATTTGATTATTTATTAATGTTTGCAAGTTTAGTTGCGCTACTTTGTGATAAAGATAATTTAGCAATTATTTTAGCAATGATAGTTTTATTTTCAGATTTATATGCTAAAATAAAAAAGAAAAGAAATGGGGAGAATAAATAATATGAAATTAACTAAAGAACAATTACAAACAATGATGGACTTACAAGGAAAGATGGATGAATTAGCACTTAAAAACAATGGTGTTGATGAGGAATTAGATTTAACACAGGAAAAATACATAGCGTTAAAAACAGAATTACATGAATTTATAAATGAAATAGAAGAGTTTAAGTTTTGGAAAAAGAATAAAGGTAAAGACCATGTATTAGAGGAAGGCATAGATACTATACACTTTATATTATCTCTTATGATAGATTATGGCTATGAGATGAAAGAGGATTTGGTAATAACTAAAGAGCAATTAGAACACATGGAGGACAAATCAATAAATGAGTTATATGTAATGACAGATGCTTTAATGGTTGATACATATATGATGAGAAGTTGGGCAGAAATGTTGACATCTATACTTATAGGCATATTACTAATGTTAAATAAATGTGGATTTACAGGTGATAATATATATGACGAATACATACGTAAAAACAAAATAAACATAGAGAGACAAGAAAAGCAATATTAATATGACACCACAGGAGCTATTTGATAAAAACATTAATATAGCTTACAAAGTTGCTCACAAGTTTGCCGATAAAGTAAGCGATGAGATAAGAGAAGATTTTATTCAAGAGGCACTTATAGGGCTTTGGTACGCTTGTGAGAACTTTGATGAAAACAAGGGGTATAAGTTCTCCACATATGCTTATAGTCTTTGTAGTGGTTATATAATGAAGTGTGATACATATTTAAGCACACGTAGAGAAAGAAAAGTAATAAAACACAATAAATTAGATGTTTATAAAATAAGTACAAGTGAAGTTGTACAAATAAACAATAAAGGTGGGACACCAATAACACTAGGTGAAACATTAGAAAGTAAAAACACTATTAGTGAAGAATACGATAATTGCGTTAATATAGATTTTAATAGCTTTGTGTATTCAAATATGCTAAACGATAAAGAGAGAATGGTGTTACTATTACTTCTTGATGAGGTAAAGCAAATTGAGATAGGTGAAAGACTTGGAGTAAAACAAGCAACCGTATCAAGATGGTTCATACAAATTAAGGATAAATACAAAGAGTGGCTTAAATTGGGGGAAGAAAATGAAAAAAGAATCGAAAAAGAAAAACGACAAAGAGAAGGACTTGTTAAAAATTGCTAGAAAAAACAATGATTTAGTACGTGTCAAACCTAATAATCCTAAGAAGAAGTTAAAGCTTACCTTACCACCATGCCCAAGCGTAAATCACGCATATAAATTTGTAAAAGGTAGAAGGTTTATGACAAAAGATGCATTAATGTTTATGCAAACAACACATCAAATAGTTGAAAGAGAAAAGGTTAAACAAAACTATAAAATGGAGAAAAAAGGTGTGTGGTTAATAGTTGAGATTACATACTATTTCCCTGATAGATTAAGGAGGGATGGTCATAACATGCACAAAGTATTAGCAGATGCTTTAAATGGATGTGCATATGTGGACGACCAATTCATTTTGATTAGAGATATAGATATAAAATATGATAAGGATAACCCACGTTTAGAAGTGGTTATATATCCTGCTAAATACAAGGAGGTTGAGGAAGATGGGGAGAAAGAAGAAAAATAAACACATCAAAGAGATAAAAAAGCGTGAAAAAGAAATACTTAGTAATGAGAAGTATGAAAAATGGGTGGATGAGTTAATGGATACCCACCCTAATTATATGGCTTTGCTACACGCCATACTACATAATAAGACACCTGATAAAGCTTTACACCACGTAGGGGTGCGTGCTTTGGAGAAAACACCTAGGCAACATGAAATAGAAAACAATAGTTATGTATCAAATAAAAGAAGGGGCAAGGGTATTGATAGAGATAGGGTAATAAACGTATAGGGTGTAGAGATACACCTTTTTTAGTTGAAAAATAAAGTAAGTAATATTATTGACATCCTTGTTTTAATGGTATATAATTAAATTAACTTAAAGAAAGAGGTGAGAAAATGTTTAATTTTGAAGAAACATTTTATATGTCATATGAGTTATTAGGAATAAAAGGTCTAAGTATGGAGGCTAAATTTTTATTTTCAGAGTTAGATGAGATACAATATAAAACAAAAAATAATGTAGTAGAATACAATAACAAAAAAGCTATGGAATTAACAAGGATAAAATCAACATCAACACTATCGAAGGTAAAAAAAGAACTTATAGATAATGATTTAGCAGAAGTAGAGGTTAGAAAAAATAAAGTTTATTATACATTGAAAAAAACCTTCTTAAAGGAGGCGTAAGATGTACGAAATAAGAAAAAATACAACATTAAAACAAACTATATTACCATATCACGAATCAATGAAAAAGAAGTATTTTATGTTACATAAAGAATTATTCTACACGGATATGTCAGTAGATGAAATATTGGTTTACGCATATTTAGTGGATAAACGTAATTTATCGCAATTTAAGGCAGATAATGATGATTTAACATATGTGTGCTTTGAAGAAAATGATGTTTACATAGTGGTTTCAAATCAAGAGTTGATGGATTTCATGAAGATAAAAGGTAAACCAAAAATAATTGCGATAAAGAAAATGTTGGAAGATAGAGGTCTTATAAAACAGGTGAGGCAATTCGATAATAGTAATAAAATATACGTTTATGATTATGAGTTTGAATCTATTGAAAAATAGAGTAAGTAATAAAATGTTACTAGGGCTAGTAATAAAATCTTACTAGGCTAGTAATAAAATCTTACTCTAACTATACTTATATAACTATACTTATATAAACTAAACTTATTTCCTTCCTTCCTCACGGAAGGGCAAATCAAAAAGAAATATAAAAGAGTAAAGATAAGCATGTTTAGAATATTCTTTGATGTGCTAATAATGGTTGAAAACCATCCAGTAACATGGTATAATAAATGTATAGAAAAGGTGTGCGAAACCTTTCTAAATATAAACAGGTGAAACTTATATTTCTACGTTTATGTTCAAATTAATTACATATTAGTTGTTTAAAAAAAATTGTGCCTAGATTAATTAAAAAATTGTCCAAACGTTTTATCAACAAAAAAAACACCTTTCCAGGTTTAACTCCCCTGGTTGGGTGTTTTTTTATGTTTACTTAACGTCTATATAACAGTCTATACCAAGTTTTCTTAATTTGTTGATTTGATTATTAGCGTAATCACGCTCATGATATGTTCCTGCTATTACAACGTATTTAGGGTGTTTAGTGTTGTTAACAGGTGGTTTAGGCTTAGGTGTTTCAACCTTTATCTTTTCGCCCATTATACCTTGTGCTATAAGTGTAGCAGTCTTATCAATGTTAGCTTTATACTTATCTGTATCAGCCTTACTGTCAACAAAACACGTTTCTATAAGTATAGCAGGTGATTTAGTGTTTTTTAACCAATAGAAATTAGGTTGTTTCTTAACACCTCTATCGTAGTATAGTGTTTTAAGCTCATCACAGACGTTCTTAGCGTATTTAATACCTCTATCAGAGCAATACCAAACCTCTGTACCCATTTCCTTAGAAGTGTCTTTAAATGCGTTAAAATGTATTTGTACTACTACATCATAATCTTCCTTATTAGCAAGTGTTACTTGTTCTTTTAAATAACTTGCAGATTTATCAACTTCACCATAAGTAACGTAATGACCTTGCGTTTTAAGGATTGCTACAACTTTCTTAGCAAGTATTCTATTTTCTTTTGATTCGTTAATATACCCTTCTGAACCTGTACCTTTACCTTCCAATGTGTGCCCTGCACTTATATGTATTCTTAACTTTCTTTTTGCTAATGCCATTATTCTTCATCCCTTTCTTCTCTTTTTATTGATATAACATTCTCTATCCCATCTAAACGTCTTAATATACCATCTAGGATAGGAACAGTTTTATTTAACTGCTCCCTCATTAGGCTTTCACGTTTATCAGATTGTTTCATTATTAACGCCTCTCTTCTATCCCTATCTTTAAGTGTGTAGACGAACAAACCAACGAATAACGTTGCAAACGTAATGTTCTCCATATTACCTGTTATTATATCCATTGTATTACCCCCATTGTTTTTGTATTTTATCGTTTGTATTTTTTCACCAACTCTTTCTTAGTTGATTTGTAAGGCTTTTTATCTTCTTTATCATCAAAATTCCATTCATCATTTGATTTGTAATATTTTGCCTTAACACCTGTTAGCAGTTTTAACATTTCTAACTCTGCATTTTGTTTTGAATTAGCATTTTTTATATCTTGTGTTTTACCTATTACACCTGATGTTGGTTTTACGTATTGGTCGTATAACACATCAAGTATATCTTTATTATTGTCTTTATAGCTATTGCCAAACATATCTTCACCTGCACCATAGTATCTTCCGATAGCCTCTAACAAAGGGTTGTAGTTTGGCATGTTGTTTATACCCTCTGCATTAGGCGTAGGAGGTTGCATAAGTGAATCCCAAGGTGTAGAAGGGTTGTACATCATATTATACATTGTATCAGGTCTACCCTTTTCTTCCATAGTTGTATTAGGTACTTGTAGTCTATTAGCAGTCCACTCATTTCTACGTTGTTTATCTTCATCTTCTATACCTTTTTCAAATTGATTCTTAGCATCCATATAAGTTGCCATAGCCCTAGGAGAGTTTGCGAATTGTTCCATTTGAAGTGGTATGTTTTTACGGTAGTAAGTGTAGAAAGGCATTATACGCTTTGCTATTTCTTTTTCACCTTTAGTTATAGCATCATAGTCAAATAACGTTCTATTAACACTATCAACTGCATCTGCACTATTACCAGTTTGTTTAAGTTTAGATATAAGGTGGTGCATCTTATCGTTTTCTTCTGTTCTTGCAAGTTTATCTAAACCAAATCCACTCCACATACTCTTATCACCTGATGGAAGTAACACATCAAGTATTTTGTTTTTGTTACCATTCATATCGCTAAAGAAGTTATCATCAACAAGTCCCTCTTGCTCAGCTATATCTTTTATATCTTTAAGTGAGTACTTATCGTTTATCATTATCTTAGAAAGTTCTTCATCTGTTTTAGGTGTTTTACCAACTTTCATTCCTAACCACTCTCTTTGACCTTTCATGTTATCGACAACCATTTTACCGTATTTATTATCTGTTCTGTTAAACACATCTGAACCTATACCATATGAACTATTCATTTTATTTTGAATTGCATTCATTCCGTGCCATCCTGGGTTATTCTTTGTTACACCTGCTTTAAATTCACGCGTTAACGCATCATAAGGTTTAAGTATCATATCAAGTGGATTAAATTCTTTATTTGATTTGTTAGGAAGTGTGTTTTTACTTGGGTTCATGGATAAAAGTGTGTTTCTAACATCTTTCTCATTTTCATTAAAAGCAGAGAAACGTCTAGTTGAATCATTTTGTTCTTTAGATATTTCATCAATTAATTTTTGTTCTTTCGTAATAGCTACCTCATCCTCATAAGTTCTAGGTTTACCAGTTATGTTAGCGATGATTTCACCATCTTCATTAACGTGTGTAGTTGAGTATTCAGGTTTTTCTTTAAGGTATGATACATCTTTATTTGTTATATCATCAGGAATGTATTTGTTGCCCCTTAAATTTCCACCTCTTCTTAGTGCATCTTTTGTCTCATCAGAAAAAATGTGTTCAACATCTTTTTTAGCACCAGGAGTAAGTGTTTTTATATCGCCATCAGGCACATATTCATCTGCATATTTATCAACATTATCTATTTGTTTTTGTAGATTTTTGTTGTAACCTTTTGGTCTACGATATTTGTTTTGTTTTTGTATTACACCATCTTCATCGACCAAATTATCTAAAGGTGTTTCCCTATTAACTTTTGCATCTTTTAAACGTTGTTCTAATTTTGCTAAAGTATCATCAACTTGTTTTTTATTTGGTTTATTACGTTTTAACACCTTCTCAGTTTCTTTTGATAGCTCAAAATCTTTATCTGATTTTGAATTGTTGTGTTTTTCAACATCTTTCTCTAAATATCTTTCAAATGCATTTGGTACATCTTCAGGGATATCTACACTACTATTAGAAGGAATCCTATGTTTTTTCCAATCCTTTATTAGGTTATCTTCCATATCAGGGTCAAACACAAAATCTGCATTTCTATATTTCACCTCTAAATGACGAGGTAATTCATTTATCATCTCATCTATGCTTTTAACGCTCTCAGAGCCATTCTCAGGTGCTCTACCAATTAATGCTTGTAATTCATCTTTAATAGGTTTATCACCCCTTACGAGCTTATCTAAAGGCGTTATTTCGCTAAGTGGTGTTATTTCATCAGTATAATCTAGCACACTATCTTCTATCTCATCAAAAGTATTTGCTATTTTACGAGAAAGGTGTGTTATGTCCATTTTCATAAGTGGTTTAGATTGTGCATCTTCAAGTTCTTTTACTAATGCTTGTACTTTGTGGAAATACTGCTCATCACGTACACCTAAGTTTCTAAGTGTTTTTACATAATCCATTTTGATTTGCTTAAAGCCATCTTTAACATGTTTGTGTTGTTCAGGGTTTATATGTCTAAGTTGCACCTCTTGTTCAACTGCACTCCTAAGATGTCTTAGGTTTTCTTTAACAGGTGGTAAATCACCTAGTTTTTGACCTTTAGTAAGTTTTATTTTTGCTTTAATAGGTTTTGTTTCAGGTAAATTAAATTGCTTTCTTATGGCTTTAACTCTATCCTTACCCTCTTTAATAGTCATTTCACCGACATCATTTAACATCTCTTGTTCTGCTCTTGGTGATTGAGAGTAATCTTTTCTTATATCATCATCATATCTAGCCTCTGAATTACGTCTTTGTTCTAATTTTTGTTTTATTTCTTTGTTGCCTATATCCTCATGTTTATATTCGTTCCATTCTTGTAATTGACGTTTATATTCATCAGTTCCCTTAGGTGCGATTACAACATCATCGTATTTAAGTTTATCACGACTAGCAGTTATTGCGCTTTCCTCAAGAGCCTCGTTGTAACCTTTAAGTTCAGGGTTAGTGCTTGGATATGTTTTTTCCCACTCATCAGGTGTCATTGCTCTATGTTTTTTCCACCAATCTTGCATTTCAGTTTGTGTTTTTTCAAGTTTACGTATTTCTTCTCTTTGTGCAACAGTAGGTTGTTTTATTTTTCTTAACTCTTTAATCTTATTATCAATACTTGTTTTAGTCATTCCTTTGAATTGTTTTGTACGTTGTTGTAGTTTTGCTCCATAATTTATATCTGTTAAAGATTGCATATACTTCTGTAACTCATCCAAAGGCTTGTTAAGTACGTCAGGTACGTTATTAAATGAATTATCCAACCCATCGTATAAAAGCTCTCTAAGAGTGTTTAAATCGTTTTTAGAGGCATTGTATGATAAAACATCTTGCCCATCAAAGAACATGTTGTTTAATTCGTTAACAACTTTAACCCTTTCCTTATTAGAAAGCTTATTTTTAGCAAGTGGTTTTGTTATTTTTTCTATATTAGCTTTTTGCTCAAGTATAAGGTTTTTATCTGCTTTTTGATTAAATAACTCTGTTAACTTTCTCTTGAATACAGGTGCTTTATCATTGTGTTTTATTGTTTTTGTATTACTAGGTTGTTTAACAGGTATTTCAGATTCTTTAAGAACTTTTTCAATAGGATTTGTTTTCGTATAGTTGTCGCTTATTAAAGGTTTTCTATGTGTTGTACTTTCTATTACATCATCTATTTCATTTGATTCGCTTGTAAGTTTGTTGTATATATTAGGATTGTTCTTTTCTAGGTAATCATAGAAGTTGTCAGAACCCTGTTCAGTCATTCTCATAGGTTTATTAGGGTTTCTCAATCTTGAGATAACATTTTGAAGTGCAGGTTTATCTTCTACGATAGGTGCTATATGAGGTGATATATCTGTTGCAAGTTGTCTATCGAATTGATTGTCCATGCTATGCTCTCTACGTATACTTTCATATGGAGTGTTGTTTAATTCTGCTTTTAATAAGTTTTCCTCATCAACAATACTATGTTTAGGCTGGACACCCATTTTACGCTTTAATATTTGATTGTTTGCCCAGTTACTTCTTTGTATTTTTTCCGATGTACCATTGTTTTTTCTTGCAAGTAATTGCATATCTGTAGCAACTTCACCTTCTGCAAGATTACCAGGTGCAAAGTGTAATTTATCACTGTTAATAGCTTTTTTTACATTATCATTAATCATATTATCCATCGTATGTCCTGCATAACCTTTTGCTCTACGACTTGCTTGTATTTTATCAATAACACTATTCAAAGCTCTCCCAGGTACATTTAAATGGCTCTCAGACATACTCTGTACTGTTTTAGGTGACATTACTTCAAATCCACCTATTTTAATACCATGACTTACATTCCTTACGCCTCTTTGTTTATTTACATCACGAACAACTGTATCAACCATATGTTTAAAGTTTTCAGGTGTATTAGATACTTTACCCATATCATCTAATTTACTTGCTATTTTAGGTGCTACCTCATCAAAGTTAGTAGCAATAGGTTTTAAACCGTTAAGCTTTTTACCTGTACCACGTAATAAATCTGCTATTGGCAAATCAATACCAAGGTCAGTTACTTTAGCAACATTTGATAAGCCTTTAAGTGCAGTACCACCTATTTTATTGCCTTTGGCAACTAATTGAGCGCCCTTAGCGCCAAGAGAACCTGCGTTAGCAGTAAGTAACGCACCACCTATATCTGCAACAACACCCATAGCTTGAAGTTTTGCTAGACGTTTTTTTTCATCTGCATCAGTAAATACTTCACCGTTTCTTATTCTATCTTCTTTCTTATCATCACTAAATGCTTTGAAAGTATCGTAGAAACCATACCTACCTTCATTATCCCTAGTAAGACCTGCTTTAAGCCCTTTAGAGCCTTTCTTGCCTGCGTTAGTAAGAGCATTAAGTATTTCTCCATGATTCAATTTACCATCGTTGTTAAAGCCTTCTACGAACCCACTAGCATAACCATGAGCACCATAGTTAAGTGAGTTAAGCGCATCTACAACTTCCATAACACCGTTAAATGCTCCACCTGCTAACCCACCACCTATTGCTCCTGCTTTACCTAGAAGTGTCTTAGCTTTTTTAGCTTGTTTAATTCCTTCTTTGATTGGTGCAGTTTGTTTTCCATTAGGCTCTACTTTGTGTATAGGTGAAAGGTCATAAGCATCTTTCCCCCATGATTTATTTAAGTTACGCTTGTATTCTTTCATATCAGAGGCAGATAGTAATGCTACACCTTTTCTAGTTTTACCTGATTCTTGTGATGTGTGTTGCATATTGTGAGTACCTGCGTTTTTTATAAACTTAGCATCATAATATTTTCTCTCTTGTTTTTTATCACGTTTATATTCACCAGTTTTATTACCGTTAGCATCTTTAACATCATATCCTATTTTCCAATGTGCTCTACCACCTGTTAAATATCTGCTACTATCATTAAGTAATGCGTTTTGTGCTTTATACTTAGGGTTTTCAGGTTGTGAGTTAAAGTGTTGTTGGTTATTCATCCTATCCTTGACCATATTACCTGATGAATAATAATTCTTCTTATAATCTCTCTCAACGTATTTTTTAACTTGTTGCACTTGTTTCTTAGGTGCTTTAGTTGTTTGTTTTTTCTTTTTCTGTGCTTTGTCATATAAACTAGGCATTGTTTTTCTCCCCCTTGTTTCTTATAAATGGAATATTTTTTTTACATTCTTTTTAAGGTTGTTCCAAGAATTATTAGTTGATTTTTTAGTGTTCTTCTTAGAGTTAACTACTGATTTTTTAGTATTTTTCTTAGAGTTGGAAGTTGATTTCTTAGTGTTTTTCTTAGAGTTAGAAACTGATTTTTTAGTGTTAGATACGGATTTTTTAACGGATTTTTTAGAGTTAGAAGTTGATTTCTTGCTTGAAGTGGTAGTATTTTTCTTAGAATTAGAAACTGCTTTCTTAGTATTTTTAGTTGAGTTAGAAATCGCTTTTTGTGTTTTTTCATTTGCCTTACCACCTCTATTAGATGAAGTACGTTCCTCATCAATAGCAGTTGTCTTAGGTTTGTATGAAGATTTTAGTTGACTTGTTGTTTTGCCCTTCATAAGCCTATCGTGTATATCAAATGCATTACTTGCAATCTTTGCTCTAAAATCACCTAATCCATTTTCTTTTCTAGCTTGAGATATAACTTCTCCATATGCTTTGTTTTTATCTATTGTTTTATCGTTCCAAGGTAGAGCAGGAGTTATATATGTGTCACCTGCTTTGTATGGAGTATTTGTTGAATTGGCTCTAGCTCTGTTAAATAAATGATTGTCTGCTATTTGTTTTGTTTTGTTTACCTCATCAATATATTCTTTAGGAGCACCATCGAAAGCTCCATCGTATAAATCCATAGTATCTTTGTATAAAGAACTCATATCAAAGTAATTGTTTAAAGTAGGTGTAGTATCAGTTCTTGATATGTTGTTGTATGCATCAGTAGATGCTTGCTTATATTCATCAATACCTGCGTTAAGTACGCTATTGTCATAAGCACTAGCATCACTTACTGTGTTATATCCCTTAGAGTAATCTACCCAATTTGGAGTGTAGTAATTTGACCACCCACCATATCCACTACCTGAGCCACTACCCGAACTACCACTTGAGCTACCACCTGAATCGTTGCCCATCATAATAAGTTCCATCATTCTATCCATATAATCTTGGTCTACACCTGAAAGGTTGCCTTGTAGTTCTGTTTGTAGTTTACTCAATGTGTTCAATCTTTCTGTTCCAAGGTTTGCTATCTTCATATCTATCTCAGATAAAAGTTGATTCTTTTGTTCCATAAGTTTAGTAAGGTTTTTGTTGTACCCTATATTGTTAACCTGCTCAAGCCCTAATGCTTGTGGAGAATAATTTATTCCACGATTCGCACCTGATACATTTAATTGTTCGTGTTGGTTGTATAGCGCATCACCTAAATCTTCCTTTGATGTGTTAAAGTTGTTGTTGACGCCAGTTTTATCAAGTTCATATTCTTTCTTTGTGTTATCATATCCACCTTCAATTTGTTTTAACATAGCCTCGTATTCTTTTGTAAGTTGCTCGACACGTTGTTTTTGTATCTCATCAATAGTAGGCTTATATTTCTCTGCTATACTACCTTTTGGTATGGTAGGTAGTACAATGTTAGATTTTGGTGCAGTTGTTTTGTTAGTAGTTGTAGTAGTAGGACTAGCAGTTGAAGGAGCAGAATATTGATTTATCTTAGGAGTTGTGATAGACGAAGTGTTTGTTGAAGTTGTTTTTATCCCAGTATTTATTGATGTGGGGTTAGGATTTGTCGTAGGTGTCACTTGTGGTGCTAACGCGTTGTTAGCTTGTGTAACTATCTTCTTTTTTGTATCTAAAGTAGCCATTATTTATTTACCTCTCTTTCTTTAAGGGGTGCATTACTACACCCTTTTTATTAAATTCCATCTATTGAATTGATTTTCTCAAATTTTTCCTTATCATCTAAAGTATATACTTTATCTTCTTTTTCTGCAAGCAATCTAAACACGCCAACGTCAAGCAAGTACTCGTATAGTTGTACGTCTATTGTTATGCAGTTAGTAGGGAAAACATTGTGTATGCCCTCTACATAGAACCCATCAAATACATCGTTCTCAAGTAAGCCTAATATATAATTCATATTTCAACACCCCCTTAATATCCTATTGCAAACCATGTGCAAGTCAATGTACCTAATATATTTGTATTTGATATGGTCTTACAATGCAATCTAACGGCACTATTGCTCACTGCAACGGCAGTCATGCATAAGTCATACCAAGAGTTACTACTTCTTCCATTGTCGGCAGAAACATGCACACATTGAGTAGGGAAAGCTATTGGGAAAGATATTTCCTCAGTTGTGTTAGGAGTTCCACCATTAGGAAGTGTCCTGTTACCCCACTGCATTATCATTCCATTTGGAAGTTTGCAATACCCTGTTGAACTGATAGACCTTGAACCTAACCAAATATCTTTAAAAGAATTGGTAGTAGTACCAACATCTGTTGTAGAACCATTCTTAACAAACATTGCGTTTTCATTTAAATAAACGGCATTTTGTTCTACGCCATCTTTAGTGTAAAGTATACCTACGCCTGGTATATTGGGATTACTTACACCAAATTTAGCTTGGCATTGAAAACCACCTGAATTTCTATTTACATGATATGCCTTATAATCAGGTGATGTATCGTCTCCAATATAAAAACTTTCACTCATTACATTTATACTATCTTTTCTTGCGTATTGCTCATCAAGAGAGACTTTTAAGTTATCATCTATACCGTTTTTAGCACCCTCTACATCTCCAAAGACTTTTGATAAGTCAGTATTGATAGGGTCTATGTGTTTAGCCACAAACCCAATATTGTATTCCTGTAGGGCTTTAGCGTGAACCAAAGCTTTTTCTTCTGTTGTTAATGTACTCATATTTAATCACCCTTTCTTTAAAGGTGCAATAAAGCACCTTTAGTTTTATTGTTCGTAACTAACCTCTACATCACACTTTATAGTACCACCAGGGTAACCACATATATACATGTTGCAATTATGCACCGTTACAGGAAGGTTGTAATCACCAACCAAAGGTATTATCTCTTCAACAACAGGAGCAATATTTATTGCATCATATGGTTCTATTTTTGATTGGATAGAACCGTTGTAGCCACCTATACAATATATTAATCCATTTACCATGGTACTACCAAATTGGTATCTAGCAGTAGGCATACTTGCTTTTGCATCCCATGTATTTGTTAATGGGTCATAACAATCATGTTGGTTGGTTGCAGTATTTGTATATCCACCTATTGCATATATTTTACCATTTACAACCCCGCCACCAAGCGCAGTCCTTGCCAAAGGTAAATTAGTAAGTGTTTCCCATGTGTTTGTTGATGTGTTATAACACTCTACTTTAGATGATACAGAGCCAGTAGTACCACCTATACAATATATTTTCTCATCAATGGATACACATAAGAAATCTTGTCTTGCAGTAGGCATAGGTGCGAGTGTTTCCCAAGTGTTAGTTAGTGTATCATAACATTCTACAACATTTGTATAAGTAGTTGTGAAACCACCTATACAATATATTTTACTCCCTACAACAGAAACACCAAGTGCTTTTCTTGCAGTAGGCATAACAGCAAGGGTAGACCATGCGTTGGCATTAGGGTCATAACACTCATTTGTACCAAGTATAGAACCATTGTACCCACCTATTGCATATATTTTACCCTCAACAGTAACAACGCCAAGTAAATATCTTGCAGTAGTAATATTCGTAAGTGTTTCCCACGCATTAGTAGATATATCAAGACATTCGTTTTTATTTGATACAGAGCCAGTACTACCACCTATACAATATATTTTATTACCAATACTAACACACCCAAGTTGTTGTCTAGCAGTAGGTAACACAGGGTTTATTAACCACTTGCCAGTAAGGGCATCAAACACCTCTGTTTTATTAACAATACTTGTTGAAGTATAACCACCTATGCAAGCCATCCTACCATCTGCTACTTGAACCGATAACCTATACCTAGCAGTAGGTAAAGATGCACCTGTGCTCCATGTATCTGTTGATGGGTCATATATCTCAACCTTATCAGAAATCGAATACCCACTCATAAGTTCATTTCCACCTATTGCATATATCTTATTGTTGTAAGTAGCACAACACAATTCTTGACGTGGAGTAGTTATGTTTGTAAGTAGCTCCCAACTATCTGCTACAGTATCATAACAATAAGTCGAATCAACAAAGGTAGCACCATTAATTGTCCCACCAATGCAGTATATTTTAGTACCGATTGCAACTGCACCATGTCTATATATACCAGTTGGACAAGGTGTTTTTGTTTCCCAAGTGTCATTGATAGGGTCATAAACTTCTACTTTGTTGGTCACAGCACCTAAATTTCCACCTATACAATATATCTTATCACCAACAGTAGTAGCAGTCGCACCTTGTCTAGCAGTTGGCATAGGGGTTTTTGTGCTCCATGTATTACTCGTAATATCATAGCACTCTATTGTGTTTAAATAAGTATTTGTATACCCACCTATTGCATATACTTTACCGTCATAACTAGCACAAGATAATTCTCTTCTAGCAGTTGTAACTGGCGTAAGCGTAATCCATGTATTTAATGCAGGGTCATAACACTCATTTTTATTCAAGTTAGAACTGTTATACCCACCTACTACATATATTTTACCACCAACTTCTGTACTACCAGCCCAACAACGAGAGGTAACCATGTTTGCAGATTCTACCGACCCCCAAGTGTTATCTTCACCAACTAAAGCAACACGTCTTACGAATTCAAAGCCAGGCGTTGAATCGTTATAACGTAATTCATTTTTTGTAGCAACACCTCTGTCCTCTTGACCATATAAAGGGTAAGGTATTGGCAAATCAACTGAGTATTCTTTATATAAAGGGCTAGTAGAAGGAGTTAAGGTGTTGTTTATTTTCATAGGCAAAACATAGCCCTCTACAGCAGGTTTTCCAACAGGAGCTATTGATGAGATATTTAGGTTTTTGGTAAAACCACCTGTTGTACATTTCATTTGGAGTATTTCACCTTCAAATGTAGCATCGGTATGCACCAAGCCATCATCAGGGTTGCCACCTGATATTGAGTTTATTAGCTCAGGATAAGTACCAAATGCAGTGTTATCAGGAACACTAACGCCTTTGTCAATTATAGCTTGTTTTATATTACTCTTTGTACTTATTAAAAGATTTAATTTATCTGCAATACCCATTATACTATCACCCCATTAATATCATCTAAAATAGTGTTGAGGCTATTGATTAAAGAGTTACCATCTGTGATTAAACTCTCTAGGTCAACCATCTTCACATCTAAATCATCTATTTTTACTTGATATGTAGCAAACGTGGAAACTCTATTTTGTTCATTACTTTGACGAGTAGTTTCATTACTTTGACGAGTAGTTTCACTTGCCAACATATTTGTATCATCCACAATAAGTTTGTCAACTATTGAGTTAACGAGTTGCGTATGTTCAACAAGTAAATTGTTTACTTTTCCTTGGATAAGAGAGTTGTATTTTTTTAAACCATCAACATCTAAATATTTTTTATTATTAAATTGTATAACCATATTTTATACCACCACCCTATATTGTAATTCCTTCTAATATATTTGTTATTTGTTCACTGGTAATATATGTTGCAACTGGAACTTCGATTGGAACTTCTGTTAGCACACCTAATATTTCAGAATCAGTAATACGTAAAAAAGAATTGTAAGTGTTATTTATTGATGCAGTCAAATCAACGTCTACAGTATTTATATTGGCATTTAACTCATCTCTAAGAGAGTTTATTGCACCTGAAATATTTGAATCTGCTTGTAATTTAGTATATACATCGCCAACAAAGGCAGATAAATCTTCGTAAAGTTCATTGAAACAATACTCTACCTCATCAAAGTTAGTGTTCATTTGAGAAGGAGATATTACTGTTCCTGCTATAAAGTTTGTAAAAGGAATGTTTATTTTTCTAGTTTCAATATTATACATGTTATCACCATCTTTCTTTTATCTATAACCTTTTAATTCATACGTCCCACTTAATTCATAAATCTTCATCGGTTGAAAATAATACGTTATATCATCAACCTTATCCCAATACGTACCTTTTTCAAGATTATACTCAGTTTTTATATACCAAGAATCAGGACTACCATCTATTGCATCTTTTAAATAAATTAAAGAACCAACATCCATGTTGTTAGTATCAAAAACACTAGGTATATCATTAAATATGCCACAATACTCATAAGGAGCTTTTATTTCAATGCCAAACGTCCTACCACGCCTACCAACCATTATAGGTAATGAACGAACTATATTATCAGATATAAAAGTTGTTTTGCCGAATATAGCTTTATTCCAAAGTGCAACTTCGTTTTGTACACTTTGTTTTTTAGTGATTTCCACATAGTCTATTTCATATTTCACTTCTATATCAGAAACAAAATCACCCCAACTTTCAGATACCAAATAAGTATCTCTGATTTGTTTGATTCGTGTTGGTGTTCCAAAATCTATTGTTTTACTTTTCCAATAACAAGCTATAGGTATATTCAAAGTTTGTTGAAGGCTTAAAACATCATAATTTATTTCACTATCAAAGATATTAAAAGCACCATCTTTACCAACTATATAAAATTTATTGTCTATGGTAATAAAACATGTGTTATCAATATTATTGTAGCGCGTCCAAGCCATAAGTTTGTAATTATAAACAACAGTGTGTTCACCTAATTGTACATACCATTCATTGTCAACTGGATTAAAACCTGTGTGACATGCCCTTATCTCATCAACAGATAAAGCAAGTGGGGGAAGTGTAAAATCAAAATCTAAATTTAATTGAGTTGTAGTAAGCCTAGATATGTCGGATTTAGTAGTTTGCATTTTATAGCATTGACCATTTGTACCTACGTAAAACAAATAATCGTTAACTATGTTGGTACAGTTTTGATTTGCTATCCCTGTGTGTGTATTTATTTGTCTTAAAACATAAGGTGTACCCACATCAAGTCTATTTGTATCACCAAATAAAACATAAACACTATCTCTACGACCTATCACTAAGCTATCAGAGAATACGTGTAACCCTGTTATCCTATCTCCAACAGGAGGTGTTTGTATAGGTAAACTAGCAGGTAGATATAAAGGATTTAAAATATCTGATATGTAAACCATATTAGGGTCATCTTTATTACCTGCAAGATATAATCTATCCCCATGAACCTTTATAAAAGTTGGTTTAACTTCACACATATTACTACCTTTAAAACCATCTTCAAGTTCAGATTCGCAAGGTTCATACCATATATTTATATGAGGATATGTTTCACCACTAACAATTGCTTGATTTGTCACGCCTTTTGTAGCAGGTTTAGGAGTAGGCGTAAAGCCACTTGGTGGTTTTATTATATGATAAAAATTAGGTTCTTCCAATGTTTCTAATTCATTCAAATCAAAATACATAATACTTAAACCACCATCTACAAAATAAAACTTGTTAAGAAATTGCACCCCACTAATAGGTTGGTACGTATTTGTTCTATTCCAAGGTATGAACTTTCTATTAGCATCACCGTAATCATCAGGGTTGGCAGTGTAATATATGAACCCACCAGTAGTGTGTACTAAATACCCATACTCATTAGGATTTGGCTCTAGTATAAAAGCGTTTAAGAGCGTTTCATTACCAACATCAACACTTATTGGAGCATCATTACTATCTTTTACGCCACTTCTTTTTCTTAACACGCCTTCTTGGTCAAAGCATATATTCAACATATCAAGGCATTGATTGTCTCTTAGCCTTAGAGGTGATTTGGTATTACATATACCACCTGTAAAATCACGTATCATGAAGTTTTGTCTCACAGGGTCTTTGAATTTTATATCTTTATTCCACATCCTCTATATCACTCCTTGCAAAATAAACATCCTTTACTGCATCATCAATATCTGTTGAAACAACTATTTCGCCATCTTTATCCTTTATGATTACAGAGCCATTCTTTATATCTCTTTCAAGTTCAAACATTTTGTTTTCAAACTCACTCATAAATAATTGTGCAGAGTTGTGTTGTTCGTCTTGTGTAAAACACCTACTAGCAGAGTATATTGCAAGTAAGTAATGGAATTGTATAGGGAGCAGTATAGGTTCTTGTGTGTTTGTTTGAAGATACACCATATTTTCTAATTCTTTGATTCGCCTAAACCTATCAACACCTTCGTTTATAAAGCTTGTAACATCACCTTCTACGAAAAGAGAACCTGTTGTATCTCTCGTATAGGCTCTTACCCTGTTTATTATTTGTGCCAACTGCATTATTCATCACCTACTTCTATTTTCATTTGCCCACCCTCAACAGGTATGTCGAGTTTTTCACCTAGCACATCAATAATACTATTTAATTGCTCTATTATAATGTGTTGAGTTTGAGCTAACATGAAAAGCATTTGTTTTTCTTCCATGTTCATTTTTTTCTTCACCTCTATTAAAAAAGAGTGGGATTAAGTTCCCACCCCTTTAGATTTTTATAGATTATTAAATAGGATTTATACCTGTTGAACCTATGATACCTCTCCAATCAGAGTAACCATAAGAATATCTGCAATACCCTCTGTATTTAGAAACGAAAGTATCGAAATCTTCTTCCCATTTAAATTCAAATTTCTTTCTCCAGAAGAAGTTAAGTTCATGTCTTTTACTATCTTGTAAGAACCAAGCAGTATCAGAGCCACCTGCAACAGACCCTAAGTAGTCTAAAACTTCTATCTTAATATCTTGTCTAGTTAAGTATTCGTTTGTATCGTTTAAGTCTCCACCTGATACTAAAGTAGAATGTAATATTCTTCTAGCAGTATCTTCTAATGCAGGAGGTACTAATAATTTATCTGCTTTGAATTGTATTAAGTTACCAGCCTCATCAGGTATCTCTCTCATCATTTGTATAGCAGTTTGTAAAGTATCTCTACTTAATTCACCTACTACTAAGTTTGAACCTACATTAGCAGAGTTTAAAAGTGGATGGTCTACTGCGAATAATGCTTTACCATCATATCCATTTGTAGTGAACCCATCAACGAATAATGTGAAGGCATTCTTTTCAACAGATGCTCTACCTGACCTAGCCATAGCTTTAGGGAACTTTTGTATTTGTTTGTATTGCTCATCGTCATATAACTCTCTTTCAATCATGAAACCTTGAGTGAATGCCTTGTGAGTATATACTCTCTCTAAACCTGGGTCTAAAGTTTTGTAATCAACTGGAGAAAGGTTTGTAGCTCTCGCAGTCCAATCACCAAATGCTCCTAATCCATAATCTACTTCTTTAGCTTTACTTGAAGTGTTTACGTTAAATACCTTTGAAAATTGCTCAGGTATTTCTTGGTAAGTTTCAAAGAATATTTTTCTTAATCCTGGTTCTAGTAACTTACCAAAGTTATCCGATATATGCGTGTTACTAGTAGTTGGGTCAACTGGTGTAACAGTACCGAATAATTGTAAGTTCATTTTTTCAACTTTTATCATTCTTTTTATCATCCTTTCAATTATGTTATTTATTTACCATCACGCCATTTAGCGTATTCAGTAGGTGACATTCCCATAGCCATTGCAACCTTTTTCTCTTGATGTGATAATACATCACTATTTTGCACTTGTGGGACTGTTCCACCTGTTCCTACGATAGATGAAGTGTTAGTTTCTGTTTCTTTTAATTCTTTAAGTATTTCTGCTCTTATTTCTTCACGTATTTTAGCACGCTCAGTTTCCACATCAATAGAAGGTTTATCATCTGCTCTTAAAGCCTTGTAAGCAACCTCTAAATCATTTATTTCATGTTTTTCTGCAAACTCTAATACTTTATCTGCATCATAATCAGGGTATTTAGTTTGCATATCCTTTACAACAGCTTGATATTGTTGTTCAATCATGAACTCTTCAAATTGTTGTATTTTTTTTGTCATTTCATCAGGAACATAGTTGTTTAGTGTTTGATGTGCATCAGGATTTATTTCTCTCATAGCTTGTATTAAGTGTGGGTTTTCTTTTAGGTAACTCATTAGCTCTAATGCTTGTTGAGTTTCTTCATCTAAGACAGGCTCTTGTTGAGTGGCTTTAATTGCCTCTAGCATCTCTTCTCTTGTTAGGTGTGAAACCTCTTGATTGGCAGTATCATCAGAAGGCGTTTCTTCGACATCAGGAGTAGATTGAATATCTTCATCAGGTATTTCATCAACCTGGTTACTAGGATTGCTCTCAGTCGCTCCTAGAGGCTCAGAAGGCACTTCTGTATCTGTATTATTGACATTATCACCTTCTGTATACATTTCTGAAAAAGCTTGTGTGAAAAAATCACTTGTTCCATAATCTACGTGTCCAAATAGTTGTAAATTCATTTTGTTTATTTTCATTTTTATTTTCCCCCTTCAATATATCTAACGTGTTCAGGATAATTTTTACTTATCTCTTCAAGCCCAAGTAAAGCAGATTGTATTATAGCAGATACGCCTGCACAAACTATATCTTCACCTGGCTTACCGTGTCCTGCATGACCTTCCATATCAATAGTTACTTTACCACTTTTCTTATGAACAACTATGTTAACCATTCATAGCACCACCCATATCAGATTTTAACATCTCAAGTAATTCAGGGTATTCTTGTATTAATGCTTGCAATTCCTCAGGTGACATTTGTTGTAATTCTTGAAGTGCTTGTATTGGTAATTGACCAGTATTAACATTAGGGTCTGCATCTATTTGTTCAGGTGTCATTTCCACTTGTTCTTCATTAGGAATCATTTCTTCCTGTGGTATTTCTTGTTCATCGTTAACAGGTTGTTTCATAGCTTGTTCAGTTTCTTTTATACCACGTTCATATCCTTTATTTTCTATCTCTTCTTCTTTGCCCTGTTGCTCTTTGTTTTCTTTATCTGCAACCAACTCATCAACTTGCTTATTTATCATTTGTATAGCTTGTGATAAACCTTGTAAGCTTTCTTGAATTGTTTGAACTTGTTGTTCACCTACTTGTTGCGCTTGTTGCATTTGTGCTTGTTGTTGTTGTTGAGCTTGAGCCTCTTGTTGTTGCATAGCTTTCATCTCATCAAAACGATTTATAATAGCCTTTTTATCAACATTAGGTAGGAAATCAAGTATCGCCTTTCTATCAACCATAGGCATACCATCCTCGGCAGTTGTTTGAGCAAGTCTTATTAACAAATCAAGTTGAGCGTTTTTATTAGTAGGCATAGTAGAGCCTGCACTTATTCTTATATCAAAATCATTTTTAAGTATCTCAGGTGTTATCTCCTTGAACTCTACATTGTTTTCAATATCAGTAACTCTAACCCACTTATTAAATTTCCAAAACTGTTGCATACGTGAGTACCACATTGTAGCAAGTTCTCCAAGGTAAAACTCCATTATCTTTATCTTTAATCTAATACGTGCTTGTGATGCCTCTTGGAGTGCCATAATCGCTTGTGCCGCCACAACTCCACTTTGTTTTTCACCTTTAAGTGAATCAAAAACACCACTAACATCTTGTATATCTTTTTTCATAACTTCTATACTATCTCTAACATATACAGGCATTGAAGGTGGAGTAGGTCTACCAACTTCTGTACCAGGGTTTTTACGTATTACAAGTCCTGGTCTATTTGTAAGTTTACCAGGAGATATACCACAGTTTTTATCTATTATCCAAGGCATATTTGCAGTAGACTTAGCATTGTCTATTATTTGATTTGTAAGTTCGTTCATATATATTTGAGGTGATAATATTTGTTCTACCTCACCTTTTCCCCAAAACTCAAAAGGTACTTCGTAATCTTTCATAAATAAGAATGGGAATTTACCATCTTTGTAAGGGTTTTTTTTATCACTAAGTACAACACCAATATCAGGACAACATGTTAAAACTCTACCGTTAGGATATTTTTGCATCTTAGCTTTGTTTCCTTTTTCATCTTCTATTTCTTCAACAGTAGCCCAATCTCTAAACCACATCTCAAGGACAAGTATTTGATTTTGCTCACCTATTGCATCCTTATCTCTATCTGCAACTAATTCACTATGTGTTATATTGCTACCAACAAATGCATCTGCTTTGTCAGGAAACGCCTTTTTTAATTGGTTTGCATGTTTATATGTAGCATATATTATGTATTCTGCATCTTCTACATTTTGTGCTAATGGGTCAGGGAATATATTAAAAGGATTAACTGCTTTACATGATACTTCTCCCATGTCACCTTTTTTAGCATCCCAAGGTATAAACCAACAACAAGTACCATATATAAGCATAGGTAAAAGTTGTGTAGTAAGTTTTAAACTCATAGCCTCTCTATTCCACTCATAATCAAGTGCCACCTGTATATCACTTGCTACTGCATTTCCATCAGGCGTAGTTGGTATTGTTAAGAATTTAGGGTCATTATCTGTCATTATAGGTCTTATAGATTCTATTGTTGAGAATATATGATTTGTTATTTGATTTGATTTGTAATCAGGTCTACTTTCGTTTTTAAAGTGTTCACCATTATAAGCACTTTCATATGTTTTCCACTCTTCCATTATAGGAGCTTTAGCAACATAAGATTGTTTGAATTTTGTATTTGCCCACTCACAAAGCTTTTGCTCTTGTGGAGTAGGTGTATATGGTTTCCCCATTATTCAACCACCATCCAATCCCCTGCTAGTACATCACTTTGAGTTGCTAACCAAGGCACTAATGTCTCATCAACGCTAGACATCATTATAAATGGTCTAACTGCGCTTTCAGCATTACCTGTTATTGATGAGTAATCAGATGTTCTAAACCCTTCAACATAGAATATGTATAATCCTGCACCATTCCACCCTGTTCTAGTAAGTTTTTTACCTAACAATAATTCTTCTATCGCTTGACCATATTTCATCATTGCGCCACCTCTTCCTCGCCATCCCCATCAAATAAAGGGTCGACTATATCTTCATCATATTCATTTACTGTTCTTCTTCTTCCGTTTTCATCAACTACAACAGGTTCGTAATTATCGCCCTTACCTTCAAGTAGCATCTGTAACATTATCGCTAAACTCATTACAGTATCATCGTGAGAACCTTGTTGAGCATTTGTACTACCATCATCACATATAATATAACTTAATAATTCCGATATTACAAGTTTTGAAGGTATATCTAAATACATTTCCCTTACAAACTCTCTTAACTTATCTATCATAAGAGGTTTTGTTTTAGTGTTAGTATTCCATCCTAATTTTTGTGTAATCTTATCTGCTATCCTATCATAAGTTTTAGCAAAATATAAATTCCAATATTCTTCTTTTTGAATTGCTTTAAGCGTTGCTAAACCGTGGTTATTGTTTTCTACGCCTAAGTATGCCTGGTTATAAAACTTAGCAAGTTTAACTAGTTCTACTCCAAATAAGTCAGGGTCAATGTGACCATACCACATACAATGTAGCTTAAAATCATCACTACCTACCATACCAACACTGTAGTCACCATCTGCTTTCCCCTCTGCAACGTCTGCACCTATTGCATAGTACTTACCAGGTTCAGGGAAATCAAACACATGTAAATATCCTTTATCATCTTTTACAAACTCTACTTTACCACCTACATCACGTAAATAGCCACGTGTAGGTTCTTTTGTAGCTTGTAAGTATTTTCTTAAAGCTCCTATGTCAAATACTGGTCTACCTGATGCGATAAATGCCTCTTCAGGAGTTGAAGGGTACTCTTGCCTAAACAACTCTAAGTCACCTTGGCATTTGTTTCTAATAGCCCATTTACGCCAAAACAACTGTTCATATGTTAAACAATGTTCTTTCATTAAATTGTATTCTTCTGTGTGGACTTTATTACCCTTCTCATCAAATGTAGTTGAATTTACTTCGTTCATAAACTCTTCTCTTTGTTCATCAGTAATAAAGTTCTTTTTGTATGATGGGTCAAAGAACCAAGGGTAAAATAAAGGTATAAAATCGCTATCACCTTTAACAGCCATTTGCCATTGTTCATAGAAATACCCACCTATACCATTTGCAGTACTCTCTAGCACAACTAAAGTGTTGTTTGCATCAGGCACACATTGCAATAGTCCAAGCATAGTAGTCTTGGCATCAGGGAAGAATGCTACTTCCGAGGCATGTATATTATGTATTGTACCTGAACGACCAACCTCAACTGTACCTGCTGTTGATACGGTAATTTTACTTCTTAGCCCAGGGTTCTCTTTTTTCTCCCTATCATCTGTTGTAGGGTTTTCAAAGGATAATACTTTACCATTTGCATACTTTTTCATAGGTTTAAGTATATCAGGCATTTCTTCGTAGAAAAGTTTAGACATGTTAAATAAGTTTTGTGATGCGCTATCTTCATGTGCTATTATCATTGACGTTTTAAGAGGGCTTGTTGATGTATCGTGATATATTAGTCCTTCCGTAAAAGTACTAAATCCCATTTGACGTGCTTTAAGGATTATAAAACGTTTTAATTTACCTTCTTTTTCGCATTTTTTTAATTCTTCTTCAAACGCCTCTTGTGCCTTGTTTATCTTGAAGTCTATAAGGTTTGCATTTTTATCACGTATTTTAAGGAAGTTCTTCATAAACCATGGTCTATCATTTCTTACCTTATACATGAATAGTTCTTGTTTAGTCATTTGTTTAGCCATGGTCTATCACCTCATTAATGATGAAGGCAAGCGCTAATAATAGTATTAAAAACACCATTTGATATGTGTTATTCACCATCCATCACCTCAAAATCACTTATATCTATAAATTTATCTGCTAACTCATTGATTTGCATTTCAAACGTTTTAACAGTTTTTTCAACCTTAACCTCTTGCTTAGCCTTGTGACCTGTTCTATCTAATACGTCTTTACAGGCTTGTAAAGCTACACCATCTATTGGGCTATCCATTAAATCACCCATTCTAGCCATAGCCTTCATACGCATTGATTTGAGGTTGTTTTCAACCTGTTCATGCTCTGCTTTTTGAAACTCCGATATTATACCCTTTACATCTTCACGTTTTAACCATGAGTATATAGTATTTTCGTGTATATCTAATAATTGTGCTAACTGATTATTTTTATATTGACCTGTTAAATACAGGTGTATAAATCTTTGTTGCACTTGTGTAAGGGAAGTTATATCGTATTGTATTACTTCATTACTCATACCTACCACCCCTATTAATCAATATCATGTGTTTCTTTGTATGTAGCATATCTTTGGTTCATAAGTTTAACACTCTTTGCTAATCTTGTTTCGTAATCATCATCTATTATCTCTACATCAGGAAAATCATCAAATGTAGTACCTAACTTATCATCATTTTCATTCCCTATTTCATACAACCCATTTTCATGTAAAAAAATAGAGTCAGACGTAAAGGAGGAAACATCTGACCTATTTTTATTATGTATTTCATCCAAAGCTTTAGACGGAGGTGTAAAGTCTTTAGGAGGGAAAGCTTGATTAGTATTAAGTTCTGTTTGATATTTTTTTGCGATTTCAGAGATATGTGTTTTTTTGATGTGTATTTCTTCTTCATCTTGATGTGTGTGTATCGGCGTTTCTATCCCAGTCTCTATTTGTTCTTCTTTGTTAGCAAGAGCTTTTGTAAACCAAGGTTTATTAGCACCGATAACCATTTCTAGTTTGAAATGTTTGAAGTTTATTTTTAATTCTATCATATTATATCACCTTCCATGTTTTTATATTACAAAGGGATATTAAACTTATGCATCTGTTATGTGTTATACACGTTATGCCTTCGGCATCACGTTTAGAGGGTTGTTAGGTGTTTTATGTTTGGATTTGTATTTATCCTTATTATCTTGTTTCCGTTAGGAAACCTGGGAGCTTTAGCTCCCTTTATGTTTTTGTGTTTTTTATCGACGTGTTTTCAACACGTATTTAAAACCCCCTATTAAAGAGTATCACACCTTTTTTGGTTTTGTCAAGAAAAAGTTTTTACCAATTGTATATTGTAACCTTTTTGTAACTATTTAGACACCTAATTACTTATCAAATAAATACTAAATCTCTTGATGTGATAATAACGGTTTTAACCGTTCAGTACTAACGCACTTCGGAACAAGTTCCTTCGTTTGTTGGCTAAAGCCAAAACATATCAATAAATATATATCGGCTATTTACGTGTTTTGATTCGGAAATTACCTGTAATATATATTTCGGCAGGTCGGTTATAGGTACTTCGGTACACAGTGAACCTACTTTTGCACCCTGGG
>NZ_DATIRC010000388.1:0-1859 GCF_035470145.1 Romboutsia sp. | reverse complement strand
TTATCAATTAAATAATAACTCGTTGTTAGTTTATTGTCAATATTTTTTATTTAAAATGTGATAACATTTTCATAAAACTTTACTAATATAAAATATTGTGTATAATTAAATTGTTATATTAGAAGTGAAAGTAGGAGATTTTAAAATGAATGAAGGTAATTTAACTAAAAGACAAGCCCAAGCTATAGAAACTAAAAAACAAATATTAGAGACTTCAATGAAATTAATTTCAGAGTATGGTTACGATAATGTAAAGATAAGTCAAATATGTAAAGAGGTTGGTATATCTGTAGGAGGATTTTATCATCACTTTAAGTCTAAAGAAGATATAATAATAGAAGTATATAAAGAATTTGATTTTTTACTTGAGAATTATATTAATAATAATCTTAATGAAGAATGTTATATAGATAAAATAATATCAATAATTTTATATCAAGTTAGTTATGCAAAAAAAAAGGGTGTTGATATACTTAAACAAGTATATAAAGCACAGCTTTATGAAGGTACTGAATTTTTTATATCTGATGAAAGAAAATTAAGTCAAATACTAAAAAATACTATACAATGTGGACAAGATAATAATGAGATTATAAAAGAATTTACAGCAACTCAAATAAAAGATCAATTGCTTAGATTTTCAAGGGGCATACTTTATGATTGGTGCATTCATAATGGAGATTATGATCTATTAAACGAAACTTATATATCTATAAATTTATTATTAAATACCATGAAAAATAAATAAGAGAAAATATAAATCATAGGCAGTATTTGGGAACGAATAGTTAGCTATTAATAGAGATACTAGAGTAGTATTTTGGTGTTATATGAAATTTATATAATTGTCACATGGTTGTCACATACTTGTCACAAACCTCCTTTATTATTAGATTAAGAAAACAGTAAAAATCTAAAGGGAGGTTTTATTTTTATGAAAAATAAGTCTGACAAAAAAATAAAAGTAAGATATACAATACAAATATTTTTCTTTGTATTAATAGGCCTAATAGCTATTAATCATAACTTAATAGAAACTGGAAAGGCAATACCTTTATTATCATCAGCATCATTACATGCATTATGTCCTTTTGGTGGAGTTGTAACTCTACATCAATTTATTACTACAGGAACTTTTGTTCAAAAAATTAATGCATCATCTATTATTCTTATGACAATAGCATTTGTTTTAGCTATACTATTTGGACCTATTATTTGTGGATGGGTATGTCCATTAGGATCTATTCAAGAATGGTTTGGGAAACTTGGTAAAAAGATATTTAAAACAAAATTTAACAATATCATACCAACTAAATATGATAAATATTTAAGATTTATTAGATATATTATATTAGCTAGAGTGGTATATGAAATTAGTTATACAGGAAAATTAATATTCCAAGATGTAGACCCTTATTATGCATTATTTAACTTTTGGAGTGGAGAAGTTGCAATAGGTTCACTTATAATACTTGGAGTTACTTTGATTTTATCCTTAATTATAGAAAGACCTTGGTGTAAGTATTTATGCCCATTTGGAGCTATTATGGGAATAAGCAATCTTTTTAGAATATTTAAGATAAAGAGAAACAAATCAACTTGTATATCTTGTGGAGCATGTGATAGAGCTTGTCCAATGAATATTAATATATCTGAGTCTAATATAATTAGAAACCATCAATGTATTAGCTGTATGAAATGTACATCTGAAGAAGCTTGTCCAATAAGTGACACAGTTGAATTTACTACTTCATCTAAGGAGGTTGAGCATTATGAAAATTAAATCTAATACTTTAGCAATATTAGTTGTAGTTATATTATTTGGTGGGATATTTGCTAGTTCTGCTATGAACATTTGG
>NZ_DATIRC010000387.1:0-4854 GCF_035470145.1 Romboutsia sp. | reverse complement strand
AAAACATAAAGATTATGTGGTTATAATAGCAAAGAGGATACACCTGTTCCCATTCCGAACACAGAAGTTAAGCTCTTTAGCGCTGATGGTACTTGGTGGGTAACTGCCTGGGAGAGTAAGACGTAGCCACGTAATCTTTTTAAGTTATAATAAAGAAATAAAAAATAAAAACTCATGTTTAGAGGCTCATTTTTAAAATAAATGAGTCTCTTTTTAATTGAAAGCAAAATTAATTTTAAAAGAATATATCGTGAATATAAGAATAAGTTTTAATAATCTATTAAAATTTGGTGGTGATTTTATGATATATAATATTGTACTTGCAAACCCAGCTAACAACATAACTATAATTGTATTAGATTGCATTGATAAGGAAAATTATTCTGATATAGCCAATAGAATCTTGAAAAATTCTAAATTTGGAGCAGAACAAGTAGGATTTGTAAAGAAACCTATAATGGATGGTAAGCTTAGATTAGAAATGATGGGTGGAGAGTTTTGTGGAAATGCTTTGAGAAGTTTTGGAATGATGGTTGCTAAAAATAATGAAATAGAAAAAGGTGTTGTTACAGTTGAAATATCTGGAAGTGATAAATCTTTAAATGTAGAAGTTGACAATATAAATAAAAGTGCAAAAGCAGAAGTTCCTTTACCGAAAGAAATTGAATATGTAAGAATAGATGAATTATTAGAATTTCCTGTAGTTATGTTTGATGGGATATATCACGCAATTGTAGAAGGTATAGAAGCTAATGAAGAAAATTTTTCATATATTAAAAATAGTATTATGAAAAGGTATAATATTGAGGCATTAGGGATTATGTTTTTTGATAGAGAAAGGTATTTTATCACACCTGTAGTATATGTTCGAGATACTGATACTACTGTCTTTGAGAATAGTTGTGGAAGCGGAACTATTGCTACAGCATTATATTTAAGTGATGGTTGTACAGATTCTGTATTTAAGTGTAGTATTAATCAACCTGGAGGCGTTATAGATAGTGAAATTTATAAAAGTGAAGGTAGAGTGACGAAACTTGTAATAGGTGGAAAAGTAGAGTTAAGTGAAGTAATAAAAATTGAAATATAGTTATTATAAAAATATATTAAGTAAGTTAGATATATTATCAAAAAATATATTTTATATGAAATAAATTTAATTTTTAAAAATTATTATTATCACCTTTTAATTTTATTTTATATATAATAAAGTAAAGGAAATTTGGGGTGAGCATATGCAAAAATCATTTGATATAGGAGAAAAATTATTCTTTGACGTATTAATTATATGCCTAGTGTCATTTATATACTTTAAAATAGTTCCTACGAATGAAGTAACGTTCTTTATTGGGATATTAATATGTGCATTTTATTTTGGAGTAAATTTTCACACAGGATATAAATATGATTTAACAACAACAGAAGCCTTATTTGTAGGAATTATGGGCTGTGGAGTAGGAATATTTCTATCTTTTTTTGCAATATACATGCATTTCATTTTACAAAACCCTAATGGAGCTATATGGATTGCAATGCCTTATTTAATTCCAACAACTCCGATAATGAAGTTATTTATTAAAGAGTTAAGTATTGTATATGTATTTGAGTTAATGTTCATAAATGTATTATTAGTTATATTTGGTTCATTTATTAGAAAAATTATGAATAAATTAGTACATTAATCTAAATAATTATAATATAGGATAAAACTTATAATATAAAGGATTTGGTGATTATATGTATGAAGTAAAAATGAAGTATATGGATATAGAAAATAATGGAGATTCATTTAGATTTAGATGTGAGAAGTTTAATATAGAAAATAATATATATAAATTTGAAAATATATTTATAGATGAATTTATAATAAGTGATATGGAAGTAAATAATGAAGATATAGCTTTAATAAAGATTAGATAAAAGGCAGCCGAAAGGTTGCTTTTTCATATATTAGTAGGAAATTAAGAATTACTTCTAATTATTATATTAAATCATTACAAGAGAATTTATGCTAAACTTGTCAAATATATTGATTTAAATATACAATATGTGGAATAATATAAGAGAGATTTAAATTTTTATAAAAAATAAAGTATAATAATTAATAATAAGGGGTATTTAAATTGAAGCAATATTTTATAAAAACATTAAACGGAATGGGACTAGGATTATTTGCATCTTTAGTCATAGGAACTATATTGCAACAAATCGGAATTGTAACAAATATTGAGTTGTTACAAACAATAGGTATAATGGCAAAAAATATGATGGGAGCAGCAATAGGAGTAGGTGTTGCGTATTCTTTGGGAGCACCATCATTAGTTATATTTTCATGCGTAGTTGTGGGAATGATAGGAGCAGGAAGTATAAGTATTGTAGATAAAGTTAGTACTTTATCTATAGGAGATCCTGTAGGAGCATATATAGCATCTTTAATAGGAGTAGAAGTAGGAAAGAGAATACATGTAAATGGTGGATTAGATATAATTACAGTACCATCAGTAACTATAGTAATTGGTGGACTTGTAGGGATTTTTGTATCTCCTATAATTTCAGGCATGATAGGTATAATAGGACAAGCAATAAATAGAGCTACAGAGTTACAACCTTTATACATGGGTCCTATAGTTGCTGTAATAGTAGGCTTAGTATTGGTATCTCCTATAAGTTCAGCAGCCTTAGCAATTGGACTTGGATTAGACGGAATAGCAGCAGGAGCAGCAGTTGCTGGATGTGCATGCCAAATGGTTGGATTTGGAGTGATTTCATATAAGGAGAATGGATTTTCAGGTTTAATATCTCAAGGATTGGGAACTGCTAAAATTCAATTTCCTAATGTAGTTAAAAATCCACGAATATTAATTCCTACTACAATTGCTAGTATAATAGTGGGTGCATTGTCTGCTAGAGTATTTGCAATAAGATCTAATAGTACAGGAGCAGGGATGGGAACTAGTGGACTAGTAGGTCAGATACAAGCGATAGATGTTATGGGAACTAATGCATTACTTCCTATACTATTATTACATTTTATCCTACCAGCATTAATAAGTATTATAATAAGCGAATATATGAGAAAAAAAGGATATATAAAGTTGAATGATATGAAATTATATAAAATAGATTAAAGTAATTGAAAACTAAGCTTATAGTTTGGATAATCCCAGATTATAGGCTTTATTATATTTATCACAGGATCATAAACTAAGAGTATTGATTATAGATTTTATGTACATAAAATCTATAGGATGGCTTATCGCAATAGAGAATATAAAATTTCACATATGATATAATTAAAATATAAAATAAATAAAAAGAAGGTGTTCAATTGAAATATTTATTTAAAGAAAACAACTTTGAAAATAAGAAAGATAAAATAATAGAAATATATATAAGATTGCTAAAAGAAAATAACAATAAATCAAAAAAAATAATGCTGTTAGTCCCAAATAACATTACTAAATTGCAATATGACAGAAAAATAAATATAGGATTTAGTGAAGAAATAAAAATTACTACATACTTGAATTTTATAAAAAAAGAACTAATCAAATTTTGGCCAATAGTTTTAGAAAATTGTAATCAAATAAACAAAAAGCTTATATCACCTATATTTATACCAAACAGCCTAAGTGAATATATAATAAAGAATAAAGTTAATGAAAAAAGAAATATAGAAGGATATTTTCAAGACATCACCTCAACTAATAGAAATATTGCTAATAGCATTAATATTAACATAAATAAGGCAGCTCTAGCATTAATAGATTTTAAAACTATTGGTGAAAAGATATATCTGTCAAAGAAAAATAGAGACAATATAATGAAATTTTCTTATAGCCAAATGAATGAAATTATAGACTATTATATAGACTTATTATTGTCAAATTCAATGATAGACAATTCTATTAGTATATATTTATATAATGAATACTTACTTAAAAATGATTTATATTTAGAAAACCTAAAAAATGATACAGATTATTTAATAGTAGATAGCTTAGAAGCTTGCAGTAATGCAGAAATAGATTTTATAGATTTAATTTCAGATTATGCTAGGGATACATATATCTACTTTAATAATACAAGAGACTATTCTGTATTTAATAATATAGATATGGAATATATAAATAAAAAGATAATAGAAAAATTTAATAAAGAAGCAAATTATAATAATCTAAATAATTTAAAAGAGAGCATAACAAGGAACATACTAATAGAAGATATATATTTATTACCAACAAAGATAAATTTAAATGAAAGTAGCCAATTGTACAGTGAAATGATTGATCAAGCTACTAATAAAGTTATATCTCTTATAAATGAAGGGACAAGCCCATCTGATATAGCTATAATATCACCTATAAATAACACTGTATTAGATTATCAGGTAAGTAATATATTAAATAATAACAACATAGAGGTATTTAACACTAAAAAGGATAAAAAAATAATAGATTATCCATATGCAAATGCCTTAGTTATAGCAAGTTGTATTTTTTATGGATATAAAGACTATATAAAGGAAGAAGAATATATAAGCTTTATAGAAATAATATTAAATGTAAATAGAATACAAGCTTTTAAAATATTTAGAAATAAAGAAGAAAGTGAAGAATATAAAGAACTTGAAAAATATATAGCTTTAAAGAAAGAAAATGATATAAAAATAAGTGAATTTTTAATTCAATTTTATATAGATAAAATGCTAAATCTGAAAGAAGGAAGAGTAAACGTAGGTATATGCAAGCAAATAATATACGAAAGTGAAGCATTCACAGAAAACGTAAGTTTACTAGGTTTAGATAAAAATAAGGATAAAGAAAAAATATTTATAGAAGCACTTAAAACTAC
>NZ_DATIRC010000386.1:0-1526 GCF_035470145.1 Romboutsia sp. | reverse complement strand
TAATGAATCATCAAAATATTCTAAAGAATTAATGCAAATAATAAGAGAAAAATATAATTCGGAATTATGCTTAGATTTAAAGAAAGATAAAATAAGCTGTGGTGAAATAGAAGACTTCACATACGAAGCATTAAAAGATTTATTATCAAAATAAATATTAACTTATAAAAGACCATCTTTTAATCATAAAGGTGGTCTTTTATAATTAAGTAAGCCAAGAGCAACTTTAACTATATGATAAAAGGAATCGAAATTTTTATATATAAACTAGGAGGGAAGACAATAAACTATATGATAAATATATTAGTAGCAGAAGATGATATAAGGATACTAAGATTAATATCAGACTTTTTAAAAAAAGAAGATTATAATGTATATACTGCAAAAGATGGACAAGAAGCTTTAGAAATATTTGATAAAGAAAATATTTCTCTAGTAGTATTAGACATAATGATGCCAATATATGATGGATGGCATGTATGTAAGGAACTAAGAAAAGAATCAAATGTTCCAATACTTATACTAACAGCAAAGGATAGTGATTTAGATGAGTTGTTTGGTTTTAATATAGGAGCTGATGAATATATATCTAAACCATTTAATCCTAATCTATTAATAGCAAGAATAAAAAACTTACTAAAAAGATCAGAAGTCCTAAGTAATGAAGTAAAAGATGAACATACATTAACTTATGAAGAGATATCTATAAACTTAGACACTAAATTAATGAAAATTGATAACGAACATATTGAACTAAAGCCAAAAGAGTATGATTTAATAGTTTTATTTATAAAAAATAAAGGAAGAATATTTGAAAGAGATAACTTACTAGATTTAGTTTGGGGTTATGATTACATAGGAGATCCTAGAACATTAGATACTCATATAAATAGATTAAGAAATAAATTAGGATCTAAGTCACACTTATTAAAAACTATTAGAGGATTTGGGTATAAGTTTGGAGGATAATAATTTGAGGTCTATAAAAAATAAACTACTTACAGGAATTATATTAATAAATTCTATAATACTAATTGGAATATGTATTTTTAGATTTGGGTTTGAAGATTTTTACATAAAACAAACAAGTAAGGAGCTAAGTAAATTTGGAAGGTCCGTTGGAGATTTAATAGGTGAAGGTCCTGAGGATGATTTGATTAATTACATATCAAAATATGGAGAAAGTAAAAATGTAAGTATAGATATATATTATAAAAATGATTTATTAATATTTACCAATAATTATACATCAATGAATCGCAATGATAATAACATGGTAGGTAAACGTGGCATGTCTAAGAAAAATAGATTCGTAATAACTAATGAATATATAATTGACAAAAATTTAGAGTCATATGTTATTTCAGATAAATTACAAGGAATAGAGTTTTTAGCTACTATAACGCAATTAGATAATAATCTATACTCAATAGTATGTAAAACTCCAATAAGTGCAATAAAAAATAGTGTTGATACAGCATCAAGTTTTTTATTTATAATATTTATTCCTATAATCGTATTAAGTA
>NZ_DATIRC010000385.1:0-34983 GCF_035470145.1 Romboutsia sp. | reverse complement strand
ATCCTGAGCCAGGATCAAACTCTCAAATAAAAGTTTAACGGGCTCAGATACTGTTATATATCTGGCTTTGTTTGTTTGGTTTGTTTCAAATTCTATAAATTAACCTACTGTTTAATTTTCAAAGTTCATTTTTTCAACTTCCTTAGTTTACCAAAACATTATTGTTTTGTCAACTATTTTCTGTTGTTTATTTTTTGTTGTTTGCCCTTTTCTTAAGGACAAGTAATAATATACTATATAATTAACAGTAGGTCAATACTTTTTTAAATATTTTTTTCATATTCTTTTCTCAGCTTCTCTACAATCTTTTTCTCTAGCCTAGAAACAGTCATTTGAGATATATCTAACTCTTTTGCTATTGTAGATTGTGTCTTATCCAAAAAGAATCTATCTTTAAATATTTTCACTTCTAATTTATTTAGATTTTCCATAAATTTATTTATGAAGTCTTTTTGTTCTATATTTCCAAAACTACTTTCTTCTTGTCCCATTTTATCCATAAGTGTTATGTCTTTATCTCCTGAGTCATCATTACTAGATGAATCTAGTGATATTGGCTGATAACCATAAGATGCTTCCATAGCTTCTAAAACGTCTTCTTCTGTACATCCTATATATTCTGCAATATCCTTTACTTTAGGATGTTTCTTTTGTTCCTGTTCTAATATAAGCTTCGCTTCACTTATTTTTTTACTTAATTCTTGGACACGTCTAGGTACTCTTAGCGTCCAAACTTTATCTCTAAAGTATTTTTTTATTTCACCTATTATAGTAGGAGTTGCAAAACTTGAGAATTCGTATCCTTTTGATATATCATATCTATCTATTGCATATATTAGTGCTAATGAAGCTACCTGGTATATATCTTCAAACTCAACACCTTTATTTATATACTTCTTAGCTAGCAAGTTTACTAAATATAGATGTTTTTCAATAAGAATATTTCTAAGTTCTTTATTATCCTTATCCTTACTATATATTTTAAATAGCTCTTTCGTATCCATATCTAGGTAATTTGTAGCATTAGCTACATTCTTCATTAAATATCAACTCCTAAATATTTAGTCATTTTTATTGTAGTCCCTTGGTTATCTTTTGATTCTATACTTACCTCATCCATTAATGTTTGTATTATAAATAAACCTAATCCACTCTCTTTAGGATTGTTTAAATCCGGTTGAGGTATAGATTCTATGTCATATCCTTTACCTTTATCCTGAATTTCTATAGTTATTCCATCTTCTAATATTTTAAATGCTATATATAATACATCATCATCACTATGTTTTATAGCATTTGTACAAGCTTCTGATACTGCTACCTTCATATCTTCTATATCATCCATTGAAAAACCAATTTTATTAGCAATTCCTGAAGTAGTTAATCTTATAATACCTACATACTCAGGATTTGAAGTTATCTCCATTTTTATTGTCTCACAAGTCAAAGCCTATCCCTCCACTTTAAATATTTTATCTAGACCTGTTATAGTAAAAATCTTTTTAACATTGCTTTTAGGATTTATAATATATATTTCCTTATCACTAATTTTTAATTTTTTTAAAACTCCTATCATAACACCTAACCCTGTTGAATCTATGTAATCTAAATTAGTAAGATTTATTTTCATATCTACTATTTCTTTTTCTACTAACTTGTGTAAATGTTCTTTTAATTTATCTGCTGTTGAGACATCTAATTCCCCTTCTAAAACAACATCCCAAAAACTATTTTGAGCATCTAACTTTGAATTTATGTTTATTGACATTTATATACCTCCTTAAGTATCTAATTATCTTTTTATAAATTTAAATATCTTTGTTATGCTAGTAATTTTATTTACAACATCTAATATTTCATCTGTATTTCTTGTAATTGAAGCTACATTTTCTATAGTTTCATGTATATATCTTTCGTTATAATCAACTATTTTATAAGCCTTTTCAACAACTTTAGTTGCACTGTATAATAATTTACTTATATATATTGCTACAATCAATGCTGATGCACCTACTAAAATAGCCCCTATTTGCCATCCTATTGCATCCATTAATTATTCTCCCCTTCTTCATCAAAACTTCTACTTATAACTATTTCTTCTTCACATATATTTATGTCTTCATCCATAAAATTATCATCTATCATGTTATTTATCTTTTCTTTTACTCCATCAAATGTTTCTTGTAGAACTTCTTTAGGGTTTTCTTTAACTTCTTCTATTTTTTCCTTAGCTTCTCTTCTTAGTTCAGACCCTTTCTTTGGAGCAAACAATAAACCAGCTATAAATCCTAAAAGTATACCTAATAATAGGTTTTTACCCTTTTTTTTACTCATAATACATTCTCCTCTCATATATTTTTTTATGTATTGAATTATGCAAAAAGAATAGGATATAATCCTATTCTTCTTCTATATTTATTTTAGCAATAGAAACTACATTAACTTCATCGTTAGTTTTCATTAACTTAACTCCACTTGTAACTCTTCCAAATAATGATATTTCATTAACTCTTAATCTAATAAGAACTCCATCTGAGTTAATTATCATCATTTCGTCATCTTCATTTACCATTTCTGCTCCAACAAGTTTTCCTGTCTTTTCAGCTATATTATAAGTTTTTATGCCTTTTCCAGCTCTAATTTGGCTTCTGTACTCTTCTATATCCGTTCTTTTTCCAAATCCATTTTCACTAACTACTAATACATACTTACCTTCATCACAAAGGTTCATAGATACTACTTTATCATCTTTTGATAAACTTATACCCTTAACGCCCATTGCTGTTCTACCCATGTGTCTTATGTCGTTTTCGTCAAATCTTATAGACATTCCACCTTTAGTTACTAAAAGTACATCCTTATTTCCATCAGTAAGCTTAACATCTATAAGTTCATCATCTTCTCTTAATCCTATAGCTATAAGACCAGATTTATTGATATTTTTAAATTCTTCACGCTTAGTCTTTTTAACTATACCATTCTTAGTTGCTAATAATAAGTATTTGTTTTCATCAGTTCCATCTATTGGAATTAATGTTGCAATTTTTTCATCAGGTCCTAATTGAAGTAAGTTTACTATAGCAGTTCCTTTAGCTTGTCTCTTTCCTTCAGGTATATCATATGCATTTAATCTAAATACTCTACCTTTATTTGTGAAGAACAATAATCTACTATGAGTAGTCGTACTTACAAGATGTCTTACGAAGTCTTCTTCTCTTGTTGTAAGAGCAGATATACCTCTTCCACCTCTTTTTTGACTCTTATAAGTATCTGCAGGAAGTCTCTTTATATATCCAAAGTGAGTAAGAGTTATAGCTATTTCTTCATCACTAATAAGATCTCTCATGTCTATTTCGCCTTCTGCATGTGTTATTTCTGTTCTTCTTTCATCAGCATAATTTTCTTTTATTATAGACATTTCTTCTTTTATTACATTAAGAAGTAATCTCTCATTAGCTAGTATTTCTTTTAATCTATTTATCTTCTTGATTAATTCTTCATATTCCGCTTCTATTTTATCTCTTTCTAGACCTGTAAGTCTTTGAAGTCTCATGTCTAGTATCGCTTGTGCTTGAACATCAGTAAGCTTGAATTGTTCTATTAATCCAATTTTAGCTTCTTGACCTGTTTTAGATCCTCTTATTAAACGTATAACTGCATCTATATTATCAAGAGCAATTTTTAAACCTTCTAATATATGAGCTCTAGCTTCTGCTTTGTTTAATTCAAACTTAGTACGTCTAGTTACAACATCTTTTTGATGTTGTACATAATGATATAGCATTTGCTTAAGATTTAATACTTTAGGTTGTCCGTTAACTAATGCAAGCATTATTATACTAAATGTATCTTCCATTTGAGAATGCTTATATAAATTATTTAATACTATGTTTGCATTTGCATCTCTCTTAAGTTCTATAACTATTCTCATACCATTTCTATTACTTTCATCTCTAAGATCAGATATTCCCTCTAATCTTTTTTCTTTAACTAATTCAGCTATTCTTTCAACTAATTTAGCTTTATTTACTTGGTATGGTATTTCTGTAATTATTATTTGTTGTCTTCCTTTTGCTAATTCTTCTATATAAGCTTTTGCTCTAACCTTAACTTTTCCTCTTCCAGTTCTATATGCATCAGCAATATTTTCTTTTCCCATTATTATTGCTGAAGTAGGAAAATCTGGACCTTTTATAAACTGAGTTAAATCTTCAATAGTACAATCTTCATTATCTATTAAATGTATAGTCGCATCTATTACCTCTCCTAAGTTATGAGGTGGTATTGAAGTTGCCATCCCAACTGCTATACCATTAGATCCATTTACTAAAAGGTTTGGATATCTAGCTGGTAATACAGTAGGTTCTTTTAAAGATTCATCGAAGTTTGGTGTATAGTCAACCGTTTCTTTATCTATATCTCTTAATAATTCAAGAGATAATTTACTCATTCTAGCTTCAGTATAACGCATTGCGGCTGGTGAATCACCATCGACTGAACCGAAGTTACCGTGTCCATCAACTAAAAGCCCTCTAGTTGAAAAATCTTGAGCCATTCTTACCATTGCTAAGTAAACTGCACTATCTCCATGTGGGTGATACTTCCCTAAAACGTCCCCAACAATACGGGCAGACTTTCTATATGGTTTATCTGGAGTTAAATTTAATTCACTCATTGAGTATAATATTCTTCTATGAACTGGTTTTAACCCATCTCTTACATCAGGAAGAGCTCTTCCGGCTATAACACTCATTGCATAGTCAATATAAGACTTCTTCATTTCATCTGCTATTTCAATAGGGAGTATTCTATTATTTTCTTCCATTGATACTCATCCCCTTTCTATATATCTAAGTTTCTAACGTATATTGCGTTTTCTTCTATAAACTCTTTTCTTGGTGCAACTTTATCACCCATAAGCATTGAGAATACCTCATCTGCCATAGCTGCATCTTCTATAGATACTTGTAATAATGTTCTAGTTTCGGGATTCATAGTAGTTTCCCATAACTGCTCTGCATTCATTTCTCCAAGACCTTTGTATCTTTGAAGTTCTACACCATTTCTTCCTATTTCATCCAATAATGAGTTTAATTGTTCATCAGAGTAAACGTAATGCTCTTTCTTTTGTTTTTTAACTTTATATAATGGTGGCTGTGCTATATAAACATATCCATTATCTATAAGTGGTCTCATATATCTAAATAATAATGTTAAAAGTAATGTTCTTATATGAGCACCATCGACATCGGCATCGGTCATTATAACAATTTTATGATATCTTGCTTTCTCTAAGTCGAAATCATTACCAACACCACAACCATATGCTGTTATCATGTTTTTTATTTCTTCTGATGCTAATATTTTATCTAATCTAGATTTCTCTACATTAAGTATTTTACCTTTTAATGGCAATATTGCTTGTGAATGTCTATCTCTACCTTGTTTAGCAGATCCACCGGCAGAATCCCCTTCGACTAAGAATATTTCACTCTTAGAAGGATCTTTCTCAGCACAATCAGCTAATTTCCCTGGTAATGATGTACTTTCTAATACACTTTTTCTTCTTGTTAATTCTCTAGCTCTTTTTGCAGCTTCTCTAGCTCTTTGAGCTCTAAGTCCTTTATCAACTATTATTCTAGCTGTAGTTGGATTTTCTTCTAGGAATGATCCTAATTCTTCTACACTTATGCTATCTACTATTCCTCTCATCTCTGTATTACCTAGTTTAGTCTTCGTTTGACCTTCGAATTGAGGTTCTGGAAGCTTAACAGATACTACAGCAGTAAGACCTTCTCTTATGTCTTCTCCTAATAAATTAGGCTCACTATCTTTTAATAGTTTATTTCTTTTAGCATATTCATTTATTGTTTTTGTAATAGCAGACCTAAATCCTGCTAAATGAGTACCACCTTCATGAGTACTTATATTATTTGCAAAAGAATATATGTTCTCTGAATAGCCGTCAGTATACTGCATTGCTAATTCAACAACACAATCTTTTACTTTTTTATCTATATAAATTATATCTTCATGTATTCCAGTTCTAGCTTTATTTAGATATTTAACATATTCTACTAATCCACCAGTGTAATGAAATTCTTTTATTTTAGGACTTTCTTCTCTCTTATCTTCAAAAACTATTTTTATTCCTTTATTTAAGAAAGATAATTCTCTTAGCCTATGTTCTAAAGTTTCATACTTGAAATCTACTTCCTCAAATATTGTTGCATCAGGCATAAATTGAATTACTGTTCCTGTATGTTTAGCTTCGCCTACAATATCAAGTGTTGATGTTGATATACCCTTTTTATAAGTTTGTCTATATATATTTCCATTTCTATGAACTTCTGCAACTAACCATTCAGATAAAGCATTAACTACAGAAACCCCAACTCCATGAAGACCACCAGATACTTTGTATCCTCCTCCACCGAATTTTCCTCCTGCATGAAGTACTGTTAAAACTGTTTCTAAAGTTGATTTTCCTGTTTTTGGATGTACCTCTACAGGTATACCTCTTCCATTGTCTTTTACTAATATGCTTCCATCTCCATTTATAGCTACGTATATTTCTGAACAATAACCTTGTAATGCCTCATCTATACTATTGTCCACTACTTCATAAACTAAATGGTGTAAACCTCTAGGTCCAGTAGAACCTATATACATACCAGGCCTTTTTCTAACGGCTTCTAATCCTTCTAATACTTGTATCTGACTTGCACCGTATTCTTGTTTCATCTAGTTCCCTCCATTCTCTATGTTAATAACGCATCCTTGCTCAATATTGAAAATAGTCGTATTACTTTTATCAAATATATTTTTATGTGAAACTTCAGCTGTAGTTATAAACATTTGGACTACACTTAAGTTCTCTACCAATAGTTTTTGCCTTGTTTCGTCTAGTTCACTAAACACGTCATCTAAAATTAAAATTGGGTATTCTCCAACTTCAGTATTTATTAATTCTATTTCTGATAGTTTTAAAGAAATTGAAGCTGTTCTTTGCTGACCTTGTGATCCATATAATCTTACATCCAAATCATTTATAAAAATATTTAGGTCATCTTTATGTAATCCATACTTAGTTGTCCTAGTTTCTATATCATGTTCTCGATTTGATGCAAGTTTATCCAAAAATCTATTATATACAGTAATTGCAGTATCTTCATCACATATATTAATTTGATTTTTATATGTAATTAATAAGTTTTCAATGCCACCAGTTAACTTTTTATGCATATTTCTGGATACATCAGCTATTTTTTTTATGAAATCTCTTCTTAATATATAAATATAACTTCCGTATTGAGCTAAACTTTCATCATATACATCTAATAAAGCTTTATCTATATATTTACTTTTTAATAACTGATTTCGTTGAAATAGTATTTTATTATAACTTGTAAGATAGTTATAATACTTTGGCATAATTTGACTTATCTCCTTATCAATAAACGACCTACGTTCTTTGGGTCCCTCTTTAACAAGTCTTAAATCTTCTGGTGAAAATATTACAACATTTATATTTCCAAGCAATTCATGAATTTTTTGAATATGAATTTTATTTACTTTTATACCTTTTTTATTCTTGCCAATAGCTACCTCTATTAGACCATTAGTATGCTCTTTTGAGTAACTTCCGCCAACATACAAATTCTCACTCTCAAACTTTATAATCTCTTTGTCTTTATTCGTTCTAAATGATTTACCAAAAGATAGCATATATATAGATTCTACTATATTAGTCTTTCCTTGACCATTTTTTCCTACAAGAAGATTTACTTTTTTATTAAATTCAAGATGTAAGTTATCGTAATTTCTAAAATTTACTAACTGTAAACTATTTAGTCGCATAAAAGGCTCTCCTTTTTATACTACTTTTATTATGTTTCCTTCAACTTCTACTATATCTTGAGGTCTTAATTTTTTACCTCTTCTTGTTTCAACTTCACCATTTACTTTAACTAAACCTTCTAATATTAAAAATTTAGCATGTCCACCAGTTGAAGCAAGGTCTGCTAACTTAAGAAATTGATCTAATTTTATATATTCTGAATCTATAGTTACTTCCATCATAATTAATTCCTCCTTCTCTTATTTTACTTATTTTTACACTAATACATTAAAAATATATTATATCACAAATTTGCTGACAAGGGGGTGTATCAAAAAAAGAGAGTGCTTTGTATAATGATTTAATTAATCATTTTATGACACTCCCTTCGTCTATATTATATATTTGATGATATTCTTACTGGAAGTAATAAATATGTATACTTAACTCCATCAGCAGGTTTTATTATACACGGATTTACATTTGTAGTAAATTCTATAAAAATTTCTTCACTATCAATGTTTTTTAATCCTTCTAAGAAATATCTTGAGTTAAATGCTATATCTAAATAATCTCCTTCTAACTCTAAAGCTACTTCTTCGTATACATTTCCTTTATCTGTATTAGAAGTTATTGCCATAACATTGTCTCTTATTGATAATTTTATTAAATTATTTTTTTCTGATTGAGATAGCAATGAAGCTCTTTCAATACTATTTAAAAGTTCTTTTGTGTTTAATTTCACTTTAGAATTATGCTCTCTTGGGAGTAATTTTTTATAATCTATAAATTCACCTTCAAGAAGTCTTGTTATTATTTTTGTGTCATTTATTATAAATATTGCATTTTTTTCGTCAAATCCTACTTTGACATCTTCTTCTGATGATAATAAACTATTTACATCTGTTAATGATTTACCAGGTATTATAACTTTTTCATCATTTATCATATTATCAACTGTACAGCTTCTTACAGCTAATCTATATCCATCTATAGCAACTAAACTTATATCTCCATTGACTATTTCTAAAAGTTCTCCCATTAATACAGGTTTTGTTTGATCTTGTGATATAGCAAATACAGTTTGTTTTATCATATTTTTTAATAAATCTTGAGGTATATTGTATAAATCTTCTTTATTTACTTCTGGTAACTTAGGAAATTCTTTCGCAGAATCACCTTTTATTTTAAATCTTGAATTAACACAATTTATATAAACATTATTTTCATCATCAGTTTCTATTTCAACAAATGAATCTGGTAATTTTCTAATTATATCCCCAAAAAGTCTTGCATTTACGACAATTTCACCTTCTTGAATTACTTCTGCTTGTGTATAAGTTTCTATTCCTATTTCTAAATCATATCCAGTTAACTTTAATTGATCGTCTTTAGCTGATAATAATATACCCTTTAAAAGTTCTAATGTTGTTTTTCCGTTAATAGCTTTTTGAGAGATACCTATTTTATTAGCTAAAAGTTTTTGATTACAAATTATTTTCAATGTGGATAACCTCCTTGTGGCATTTATATAAAAAAATAATAAAAAATAATAGTAGTAATAGTAGTAGGTGTTGTTGATAATGTGCATAACCATATCAAACGAAATAAATGCAAAGATATCAACATGTGTATAAAATGTTAATATCTTTGTTAGTTTAAATATTATATTTTGTGAATAAATTTAAAGACAAAAAAATATAAACATTATACCAACACCATATCCACAGACAATTGTTTATAAATTATCCCTTTAAATCTGATATTATTTTGTCTATTTTCATCTTAATTTCTTCATTTACTTGTATATCTTTAATAATCTTATCGTGGGCATGAATAACCGTTGTATGATCACGTCCTCCAAATTCCTCTCCTATCTTAGGAAGAGATAAATCTGTAAGCTCACGAGATAAATACATAGCTATTTGTCTTGGATAAGCTATTGATCTAGTTCTTTTTTTAGAGTTGAAATCTTCCATTTTTAAATCAAATACAGAAGCTATTTTTTCTTTTATTCTATTTACTGTAATTTCTTCATTTTTAGAAGTAGTTATAATATCTTTTAATGCTTCTGCAGCAAGTTCAAAGGATATTGTTCTATTAGTAAGAGAAGAATAAGCTATTACTCTAGTAAGTGCACCTTCTAATTCTCTTATATTAGACTTTATATTCTTAGCAATATAAGTAGTTACTTCATTTGATACATCAATGTTTTCCATTTGAGCTTTTTTTCTAAGTATTGCTATTCTAGTTTCAAAATCAGGAGCTTGAATATCTGTTATAAGTCCCATTTCGAATCTAGATCTTAATCTATCTTCTAATGTAGGTATTTCTTTTGGTGGTCTATCACTAGAAATTATTATTTGTTTATTCGCCTCATGCAATGAGTTAAAAGTATGGAAGAACTCTTCTTGTGTTCTTTCTTTTCCAGCTATAAATTGAATATCATCTATTAGTAATATGTCTACATTTCTGTACTTATTTCTAAACTCTTCATTTCGATCATCTTTTATAGAGTTTATAAGTTCATTTGTAAATTTTTCTGAAGAAACATAAACAACTTTAGGATCTTTTTTTTGAGTCATTATATGATGACCTATTGCGTGCATTAAGTGTGTTTTTCCTAATCCAACACCTCCATATAAGAAAAGAGGATTATATGCTTTAGCTGGAGATTCAGCAACTGCAACACATGCAGCATGAGCAAATCTATTACTGTTGCCGATGACGAATGTATCAAAAGTATATTTAGGATTTAAATTAGGATAATTCTTTTTGATTGTAGCAGTTTTATTTTCTTCACTAAATCCTTCTACATCTTTTTCGCTTAAAACGAATTTAACATTATATTTTTTCAATGATAGCTGATTTACAGAGCTTTCTATTAGATTTAAGTATCTATCTTCTAAAATACCTTTAGTGAAATCATTAGGTACTAAAAGTATTAAATCACTCATGTATATTTTTAAAGGTACTATTTGTTTAAAAAAAGCATTAAAACTAGGTGGAGATAACTCACCTTTTATTAGTTGTAGTGTTTTGTCCCATAAAGAAACTATATCCATAATATAAACCTCCGAACAGAATAATTAACATTTTCCACAAAGTTATTAACAAAAAAGACAAAAAAATATATATATTTTATTTAATAACGAAACTTATGGATAATTATGTGGATAAAATACTAATAACACAAATTATTCTTAAAAAGTGAAATTATATAAACAATATGTATATAAAGTTATAAATAGTATCAAGATATAATAAATGTAGTTTATAACTAAAGTATTGTCACAATACTCAGAAGTTATGCACATTTATATCCACAGCTTGTGAATAACGTTAATAAGTTGATATTTTTTATGAACATTATCAACAAGTATATTAATAATATCAGAATAAAGGTCAAACTTCAAGATTTTATCCTTAATTTATCCACAATAATACATGCCTGTTGATAAATTAATACACAATAGGGATATGAATTGTTTGTAGAAAAGTAGATTTAAAAGATAATACATTGTGAATAATTATAATGACATTAATTTAGACACGTATGTAGATAAAGTATAAATATATATAATATTAATGTAAGTAATTTTGTTGTTTATCATGTCCAAAAACACGTTGACAACAAATATAAAAGCATTTATAATTGTATGTGTTATGTTTACTTTGAGGGTAAAGTTATTATTTTTATAAACGGAAAAAAAATCTGAAAGGCGGTGCAACAGAATGAAAAGAACTTATCAGCCAAAGAAAAGACAAAGAAAGAAAGAACATGGTTTCAGAAAGAGAATGAAGACGTCTAACGGAAGAAACGTGTTAAGAAGAAGAAGAGCTAAAGGAAGAAATAGATTAACTCATTAATAATTAAAAAAGGCCGCTGCGAAAGTGGCCTTTTTGTGTAGAAACTATAATATTAGCTGTGTTTACGGAGGGTTTAAGATGGACTTTAACAGAACAAAAGGCTTGAAAAAAGACTCTGATTTTAGAAAAGTATACAAACACGGCAAATCTTTTGCAAATAGACATTTAGTAATGTATATACTGGATAATAAATCAGATGCTACTCGAGTAGGAATTTCAGTTTCTAAAAAGGTAGGAAAAGCGATTACTAGAAATAAAATAAGAAGAAGAATAAAAGAAGCTTATAGATTGAATGTTGATGAAAACATTAAAAGTGGATATGACATAGTATTTATAGCAAGAGTTGCTAGCAACGAAGCGGAATACAAAGACATTCAAAAATCTGTAAATAATTTAATAAAAAAAGCTAATATTAAACTGACTGAAGATTAAGTATTTGAACTTGGAGGGCTTAAAATTTGCAAAAAATAATATTTATATTAAAGGAAATAAATAGGTACTTATCGAAATTATGTATTTGTTTAGTTAAATTTTATCAAAAATTTATATCTCCTTTAAAAGGGCCTACCTGCAGATTCTATCCAACATGTTCACAATATTCAATAGAGGCATTTAGGAAGTATGGATTACTAAAAGGTATGTATTTAACGATAAAACGAGTGTCAAAGTGCCACCCATTTCATCCAGGGGGCTATGATCCTCTAAAATAAAAAAGATAATATACTCTAGGAGGTATAAACATTGAGCATTATAAATAACTTATTAGGATATGTTTTACGTATGATTTTTGAGTTTGTTAATAGCTACGGATTATCAATAATATTATTTACTATATTTGTTAAAGTATTATTATTACCACTAACTATAAAACAAACGAAATCAACAAAAGCAATGCAAGACATACAACCTAAAATACAAGACATACAAGAAAAATATAAGAATAAACCAGAAAAACAACAGCAAGAAATAATGAATTTATATAAAGAAGCAAAAGTTAATCCAGTAGCAGGATGTTTACCATTACTTATACAAATGCCTATATTAATTGGATTATTCGCAGTATTAAGACAACCATGGAACTTTGGAATTTTTCCAAGTCAAGCAGCGTTTTTCCAAGCAGATACAGGATTTTTATGGTTACAAAACTTAACAGAAACTGGTGGCTTAAGTATGGCTATACTTTCAGGGGCGAGTGCATATATAATGCAAAAGGTAATGATGCCAAGTGATCAACAACAAGGTTCAATGAAGACGATGACATATGTAATGGCAGCAATGTCTTTCTATTGGGGATTTACTTTCCCAGCAGGGGTAACGTTATATTGGACAGTAAGTAATTTATTCTCAATAGCTCAATACTATTTAGTAATGAGTCCTTTGAAAGCTAGATTAGCTATTTCTAAGGAGGAAGTAATTGATGAGCAAAAGCCTACAATTAAAAAGTAAGACAAAAGAAGAAGCTATAAACAAAGCAATATCTGAATTAAAAGTAAATTTAGAAGACCTAGAAGTTGAAGTTTTAGAACAGCCAACTAAAGGTTTTTTAGGGTTTATAGGAGCTAAAGAAGGTCTATATAGGTTTACAGTTATCGAAACAGAATTAGACATAGCAAAGAAATTTGTAGATAATATACTTAAAAACTCTAATATAGACGCTAAAGTAAATGTTACTCAAGAAAACAATTTAATCAAAGTAGACATAGAAGGTAAAGATGCAGCTTGCTTAATTGGTAGAAGAGGAGAGACTTTAGATTCTATACAATTCCTAACTGGACTAGCACTTAATAAAATAAATAAAGATTCTCATATGAGGGTACTTGTAGACATAGAAAATTATAGATCTAAAAGAGAAGAATCTTTAATAAGATATGCAAATAAAGTAGCTAGAGAAGTAGCTAAAACTAGAAAAACTAAAAGATTAGATTACATGAATCCTTACGAAAGAAGGATAGTTCATTCTGCTCTTCAAAATGATAAATATGTAAGCACATACAGCGAAGGAACTGATCCATACAGAAGATTAGTAATAGAGTATAAAAGATAAAACTTAACCTCCTATATAATAGGGGGTTTTATTTTTGTCATTTATTTTATATAATGTTAGGATTAAGGAAATAATTAAAAGTAGCGAGATTAAATAATAAGAGGTGATATATTTGTTTATAGATGATACTATAGCAGCGATCGCAACAGCACCTGGTGAAGGTGGTATAGGTATAATAAGAATTAGCGGAGAAAAATCACTTGAAGTTGCAGAAAAAGTGTTTAAATCTATGTCTGGAAAAAATATAAAAGAATATAGACAAAGAACGTTAATATATGGGAATATTGTAGATGATGGAAATATTATAGACGAAGTTTTATTAGCTTATATGAAAGGACCAAATTCATATACAGCTGAAGATGTTATAGAAATAAATTGCCACGGTGGATTTATTTCTGTAAAGAAAATATTAGAACTTATATTGTCGAAAGATGTAAGATTAGCAGATGCAGGAGAATTTACAAAAAGAGCATTCTTAAATGGTAGAATAGATTTATCTCAAGCAGAAGCTATAATAGATGTAATAAAGGCTAAAACAGATATGGCTCATGAAGTAGCACAAAATCAATTAGAAGGATCTTTATCTAATAAAATAAAAGAATTAAGAATGAACGTTACGGAAGTGTTAGCTCATTTAGAAGTCGCAATAGACTTCTCGGAAGAAGATGTAGAGGAAATAACATATCAAGCTCTTAAAGAAAAAGCTGAAAGTCTTAGAGTTGAAATTAAAAAATTATATGATACAGCTGAAAGTGGAAAAATACTTAGAGATGGATTAAAGACTGTTATAGTAGGTAAACCAAACGTAGGTAAGTCATCATTATTAAACTCTATCCTAGGAGAAAGTAGAGCAATAGTTACGGATATACCTGGTACGACTAGAGATGTTATAGAAGAGTTCGTAAATATTAAAGGTATACCTCTTAAAATAGTAGATACAGCAGGAATAAGAGAAACTGAAGATGTAGTTGAAAAGATAGGTGTAGAGAAATCAAAAGAATCATTCAATAGCGCTGATTTAGTCATAATGGTTCTAGATTCATCTAGAAAGCTTTCTAATGAAGATATTGATATACTAGAAAATCTAGAAAATAAAAAGACTATTATTTTACTAAATAAAACGGACTTACAACAAAAAATAGAAGAAAATAAGTTAAAACAATATGTTGATAGTGATAGCATAATAAAAATATCAGCATTACAGCACAAAGGAATAGAAGAATTGCATGATAGAATAGAATCTATGGTATATAAGGGAAGTGTTAAAAATACTTCTAGCGTAGTAATAACCAACTCTAGACATAAAGATGCATTACTAAGAGCATATGAATCTATTAATGATGCTATAAAGGCTATTGACCAAAATCTTCCATATGATTTTATAGAGGTAGATTTCAAAAATATATGGGATTACCTTGGATATATAAATGGAGATACTGTAAAAGAAGATTTGTTAGATACTATATTCAGTAATTTCTGTATAGGTAAATAAAAAAATAGATAAAGAATATATATAATTTATATGTTTTTCGTGAAACATTAATATTTAACAGAAAGGATACAAACATGATAAAGTTCGAAGCAGGGAAATATGATGTAATAGTAGTTGGTGCAGGACATGCTGGATGCGAAGCAGCTTTAGCAACTGCAAGAATGGGGCATAAGACATTAGTAGTTACTATGTCTTTAGATTCTATTGCGTTAATGCCATGTAATCCATCTATAGGTGGAACAGGAAAAGGCCAATTAGTAAAAGAAATAGATGCACTAGGTGGACAAATGGGTATAAATGCAGATAAGACATTTATACAAAGTAGAATGTTGAACACTGCAAAAGGACCGGCAGTACATTCATTAAGAGCACAAGCAGATAAATTTAAATACCATACTGAAATGAAAAAAACTATGGAAAATGAACCTAATATAGATATAGTTATGGATGAGGTTGTAGATATACTACATGAAGGAAATGTAGTTAATGGTGTAGTTACAAAACTAGGATGCGTATATGAAGCTAAAGCAGTTATATTAGCAACAGGAGTTTATTTAAATTCCAAAATATACATGGGAGAAGTATCATTCTATGAAGGTCCTAATGCATTAGGATATGCAAAACATTTAACTGAAGGATTAGTTAAATTAGGATTAAATATGAGAAGATTTAAAACTGGTACACCAGCTAGAATCCATAGAGATAGCATAGATTTTTCAGTTATGTCTATACAAGAAGGGGATGAAAAGGTAACACCATTTTCTTTCTTAAGTGATAATTTAAATATAAAACAAGAACCATGTTACTTAACAAGAACAAATTTAGTTACTCATGATATAATAATGAGTAACTTAAATAGATCTGCAATGTATGCTGGAAAGGTAGAGAGTACAGGGGCTAGATATTGTCCTTCTATAGAAGATAAGGTTGTGAGATTTAATGATAAAGAATCACATCAAATATTTATAGAACCAGAAGGAATAGATACTAAAGAGATGTATATCCAAGGTATATCAACTAGTTTACCTTACGAAGTACAATTACAAATGTATAAAAGTGTAGCTGGTCTTGAGAATGCTAAGATAATGAGACCTGCTTATGCAATAGAGTACGATTGTATAGATCCAACTCAATTAAAGATAACACTTGAGATAAAAGGTGTTGAAAATTTATTTAGTGCAGGTCAATTCAATGGAACATCAGGTTATGAAGAAGCTGCAGCACAAGGTCTTATAGCTGGTATAAATGCAGCTTTAAAGATAGAAGGTAAAGAACCTTTTGTACTTGATAGATCAGAGGCTTATATAGGCGTTTTAATAGATGACTTAGTTACTAAAGGAACTAATGAACCATATAGAATGATGACATCTAGATCAGAATATAGATTATATCTAAGACAAGATAATGCAGATATGAGACTTACTGAAAGAGGCCATAAAATAGGATTAGTTAAAGAAGATAGATACCAAAGATTTTTAAATAAGAAACAAGAAGTAGCAAGAGAATTAGAAAGATTAAAAACTGAAAGAGTAACTCCTAAAGAAGTAAATCATATTTTAATTGAAATAGGAGCATCTGAAATAAAAGTTGGAATATCTTTATATGAATTCTTAAAGCGCCCAGAAGTTACTTATAGTTTAATAGAGGCTATAGGAAAAGGTGCTGGAGAAGATGTATCTGATGAAGTAAAAGAACAATGCGTAGTAATGACGAAGTATGAAGGATATATAGACAAACAATTAAAACAAATAGACCAATTTAAGAAGCTTGAAAATAAAAAGCTTCCAGAAGTAATAGATTACTTATCTATAGAAGGATTAAGAATAGAAGCTAGACAAAAACTAAATGATATAAGACCTATATCTATAGGTCAAGCATCTCGTATATCAGGAGTTTCTCCTGCTGATATTTCAGTACTTCTTATATATTTAGAGCAAATGAGAAGGACTAGAGGTGGTAAAAATGAATAATAGAGATATATTAAAAAAAGGTCTTGAAAGTTTAGGAATAACAGCAAGTGACAAAATTCTAAATGACTTTAAAATTTACAGGGAAATATTAGTCGATTGGAATCAAAAAATGAATCTTACTGGAATAGAAGAGGAAAAAGAAGTGTACATAAAACACTTCTTAGACTCTGTTTCATCGGTAAAAAATAACTATATAAAGGATGGAGTATCGATAATTGATGTTGGTACTGGAGCAGGTTTTCCAGGAATTCCTTTAAGAATATGTTTAGAAAATATAAGCTTAACACTTTTAGATTCTTTAAATAAAAGAATAAACTTTTTACAAGAAGTAAGTAATACTTTAGAACTAGATAATATAGAGTTTATACATGGAAGGGCTGAAGATTTCGGAAAATCAGAAGAATATAGAGAACAATATGATGTTGCTACTGCAAGAGCAGTTGCAGGATTACCTATATTAATGGAATTCTGTGTACCTTTTATAAAGGTTGGAGGGTACTTTGTATGCTTAAAAGGTCCTAATGCAAATTTAGAATTAGAAGAATCTAAACCAGCTATGGAAGTTTTAGGAATAGAATTCATAGAGAAGATAGATGTAGAACTTCCAGAAACAGATTTAAACCATAATATATTAGTATTTAAGAAAGTAAGAAATACACCAGAAAAATATCCGAGGAAAGCTGGTAAACCAGCAAAAAATCCTATAAAATAAAATCTATTTTTTGTATAAAATCTATTATTTCTTAGGGAATAACTAAAAATATACTAAAAATAAAATAAAATAGAAGGATTATGTGAGTATATGAAGAAATATTATACTCATATGTATCTAATGCAGTATTAATTTGTAGGTAGTTAATGAAATTCAAATATATTTATATCTAATGAGAGAGGGATGTTATGGAAGATAAAAGAGTTATGGAGATACCTATAGGAAATATAGTTCCAAATCCATATCAACCAAGAAAAGTATTTTCACAAGCAGCACTAGAAGAACTAAGTAATTCTATAAAAGTTTATGGAATACTTCAGCCAATAACAGTTAGAGTTAAAGATGATAAATATGAATTAATCGCAGGAGAGAGAAGATTAAGAGCTGCTAAATTAGCAAATCTTCAAGCTGTTCCAGCTATTATAAATAACATGTCGGATGAATCTTCTGCTGTACTAGCGTTGTTAGAAAACTTACAAAGGGAAGATTTAAACTTTATAGAAGAAGCTATGGGGTATGAAAATCTAATAAAAGAACACGATTTTACTCAACAACAATTAGCTGAAAAATTAGGCAAAAATCAGTCAACTATAGCTAACAAGCTTAGAATATTGAGATTACCAAGTGAAATAAAAATAAATTTGGTAGAAAATAATCTAACAGAAAGACATGCTAGAGCACTTCTTAAATTACCTAATGAAGAATTAATGAGAGAAGTCTTAGATAAAGTAATAAAAAATGAACTAACTGTAAAAAAAACAGAAAAGTTGATAAAAGATATGTTAGAAGATTTACAAGCTACTCAAGAACCAGAAAAAAAACAAAATATAAAAGGTGCTATGGCTATAAGAATATATTTAAATACCATGAAGCAAGCCTTTGATGCAATAATAGGAACAGGAATTGAAGCTAAGTATAACGAGATAGATAAAGGGGATTATATGGAAGTTGTTGTAAAGATTCCTAAAAAATAAAAAGGTTACTGCTTCGCAGTAACCTTTTTTAAAAGAAATAAAAGGGGGAAATCTTATGAGCAAAGTAATAGCTGTGTTCAATCAAAAGGGTGGAGTAGGAAAAACTACGACAAATGTAAATTTAAGTGCAAGTTTAGGTAAAATAGGAAAAAAAGTATTAGTTTTAGATTTAGATCCACAAGGAAATACAACAAGTGGATATGGAATAGATAAAAGTAATGTAGAAAGTACAATATATGAAATTATGCTAGATGGACTAGACATCAAAAACGCTATACTTGAAACAGAATTTGAAAATGTGAATATAATTGCAGCAGCAACAGAATTATCAGGAGCTGAAATAGAGCTTACAACTATGGAAAATAGAGAATATATACTGAAAAATGCAATAGAAAACGTAAGAGAAGAATATGACTATATATTTATAGATTGTCCTCCATCATTAGGAATGCTTACTATAAATTGTCTTACAGCAGTTGACAGTGTTTTAATACCGATACAATGTGAATACTACGCTTTAGAAGGTGTTAGTCAGCTTATGGAGACTATAAAATTAGTTAAATCCAGACTTAATCCAAATCTAAACATACAAGGTGTTGTGCTTAGTATGTTTGATGGAAGAGCTAATTTGTCAATTCAGGTAGTTGAAGAAGTTAAAAAATACTTTAGAGGTAGTGTATATACAACATTAATACCAAGAAATGTTAGATTAGCAGAAGCACCTAGTCATGGAAAACCTGTGCTATACTATGATGCAAGATGCAAAGGAGCAGAAGCATATATGGACTTAGCAGAGGAATTCATAGATTTAGAGGAGGATATAATATAATATGGAAAAAAAATCACCGAAAAGAACGAATAGATTAGGAAGAGGACTTAGTGCACTAATACCTGACACTAAGGATGAAATAGAGAATAAAGAAATAGTAAGTATAGATTTAAGTAAAATATACCCAAACAATACCCAGCCAAGAAAGATATTTGACGAAGAAAAAATACAAGTATTATGCGAATCTATAAAACACTATGGAGTTTTACAACCAATAGTAGTAAAACCAGATGAAAATGGTAAATATATGATAATAGCAGGAGAAAGAAGATACAGAGCTTCAAAGATGGCAAAGAAAAAAGAAATCCCTGCAGTTATAAAAGATATACCTATGAAAGACATAATGGAAATTGCTCTAATAGAAAACTTACAAAGAGAAGATTTAAATGCAATAGAAGAAGCATTAGCATATAGGAGCCTAATAGAACATTATGAAGTGACACAAGAAGAAATCTCAGAAGCTGTTGGAAAAAGTAGACCTCATATAACCAATACTTTGAGACTATTAAACTTAGGTGAAAAAATCATAGAAATGATTGAAAATGGAAATTTAACAGCGGGGCACGGAAAGGCACTGCTTAGAGTATCTAATATAGATCTACAATTTGAATTAGCTAATAAAGTAGTTGAAGAAGAATTGTCAGTTAGAGAAACGGAAAGATTAGCTAAGAAGATATTTGAAAATAATACAAATGAAGTTAATAATAAAATAAAAAAGAAAGATATATTTATTGTTGATGTAGAAGAAAAACTAAGAAGTGTATTCGGAACAAAAGTAAATATATCAAAAGGAAAGAAAAAAGGAAAAATTGAAATAGAATACTATAATGATGATGATTTAAACAATATAATATCAATGCTTCTTGAAGAAAATTAGCATAAAGAGAGGAAAAACTATATGATTTACTTAGATAATGCTGCTACTACATACCCAAAACCTGAAAAAGTATATGAGGCTATTATGGATTGCATGAAAAATTATTGTGCTAACCCAGGTAGAGCAGGCCATAAACTTGCTATGAGAGCGGCAAGAGAAATATATGACGCGAGAGAAAATATAGCAAAACTATTCAATATAGATAATCCAATGAATATAGTATTTACAAATAATGCTACAGACTCATTAAATTTAGCTATTAAAGGTGTAGTTAAAAAAGGAGACCATATAATAACAACAAGTATGGAACATAATTCAGTAATTAGACCTATTAAAGCATTAGAAAAACATGGTATTAAAAATACCATAGTACAATGTGATAAAGATGGATTTTTATGTATAGAAGACTTAAAAAAAGCTATCAAGGAAAATACAAAATTAATTGTTACTACACATGCATCAAATGTAGTCGGTACGTTACTAGATATAAAGCAAATTGGAGAAGTTGCAAAAGAACATAATATATTATATTTAGTCGATGCATCTCAAACAGCAGGAGTATATGATATAAACGTAAAAGATGTAAATGTTGATATGATAGCAGCCCCAGGACACAAGTGCTTATTAGGACCTCAAGGAACAGGAATCTTATATATAAAAGAAGGATTAAATGTTAATATCTTAAAAGAAGGTGGGACTGGAAGCAAGTCAGAAGATTTATTCCAACCAGAATTAACACCTGATAAATATGAAGCAGGAACTCACAATACTCCTGGAATAGTAGGATTAAATGAAGGGATAAAATTTATCCTAGAAAAGGGAATAGATAATATAAGAATTCACGAAGAAGAGTTATGTAAATATATGCTAGAGAAACTTGAGGAAGTACCTAATATAGTTATTTATGGACCTAAAGATAGCAAGAAAAGAGCAGCCGTTATAGCTATAAATATTGGCAATATGGACTCTGGAGAAATAACATTTTTACTAGATAGTGAATACCAAATAGCGACTAGATCAGGAATACATTGCTCTCCTTTAGCGCATCAAACTTTAGGAACTTTAGAACAAGGTGTAGTTAGATTTAGTTTAGGATACTTTAATACTAAAAATGAAATAGATGAAGCTATAAAGGCATTAAAGGAAATATCTAATAATAATTAATATTAAATAAAAATAAGGTTCAAATGGTTTGATTACTATCTGAACCTTATTTTTTTGAAAATAACATTTGAATTTACAATATAAATAATCAAATTAGTAATAAAATACTGAGAATGCCAAGAAAAAGGATATTAAAAAATTAATGAAATTTACATAAGCACCGAAAATGCTACAAAATATGTAGTGTCTTTAATATAAATATAAGTTATAATTATAGTATAAGAAAATGGTTTCAAGGGGGGAGCAAAGTATGGATATTCTGAGTTTAGGAGAGAAAATAAAAAAATTAAGAAAAGAAAAGAACATGACATTAAAAGAATTAGCAGGGAATAGAATTACTGCAGCTCAAATAAGTCATATTGAAAGAGATAAATCTCATACTAGCTATGAATTACTAGATTACTTGTCAGAAAAATTAGAGGTAAGTACAGATTATTTATTAGAAACAAAAGAAATGCAGTCTAAAAAGATAACGGATAATCTAATACTGCAAAGTGAAATATATATTAAATCTAATGAATTAGAAAAAGCAGAACAATTAATAAATCAAGTATTACAAATATGCAAAGAATATAAATTAATAGATAATTATGGAAAGTGTAATTTTTTATTAGGAAGTATAAATCTAAAGAGACAAAATTATAACCTTGTAGTTGGTAATTTTGAAAAAGCATTATATTTTTTTATAAAGAATAATGATAAAGAAAATATATTTAAATGTTACTTAAACATAGGAAAGATATATGTCAAAGAAGAATTCTATAAAGGAGCTATAAGTCATTTTGATTTTGCAGAAGAAGTGTTATTAGAAAGTCAAATTGAGGATATGGATATACATAAAGATCTATATAGTAATATGGCTTATTGTCACATAAAGTTAAATCAATCTGATAAATCTCTAGAGTATATAGAAAAAATAAATAAAATTGATATGCAAAATAATGTGCAAGAAGAAGTAAATATGCTAGTTTTAAAGGCAAAAAACCTTTTAAATATAGGTAAGTATGATGATTCAAAAGAATGTTTTAAAAAAGCACTAGAATTACTAGAAGAAGAGGAAAATAAAACAGGAATAGCAAATGTTTATTTAACTATATGTGATATATACAAAGATTTAGGGGATATGGAAAAAGTTTTAGAGTATTCACATAAAGCTTATGATATAAAAAAGAATGATGAAGATGAACAGGCGATGAACAGTTTATATAAGATAATAGATGCCTACATAGAAAGTAAAGATTTTGATTTAGCTAAAAAATATTGTAAAATGGTGTTAGCATCATCAATAAAATCTAAGAATAAATTTAATGAGTATAGAGCTTTAAAATTATATTCAGATATGTATAGAATGCAAAATGAGAACATATTAGCTATAGAATATTTATCTAAGTGTAGTAGGATAATATCTGAGTTAGGTGATGACAAGACCCTAGCAAAAATATATATAGATTTAGGACAACTATACTCGGATATATCAAAAGAGAAAGAATTAGAATACTACCAAAAGGGAGTATCTATGTATAAAACTTTAGAAATAATATAATAAAAGGCTCTTAAAAGGGGCCTTTTGCTATACAATTAAATTCATCTATAAATATATAGAAAGAATCTATAGCAAGTGAAATTATATATATGATAGAATGAATGTGAACAATACAAAGGAGATGATATAGCGAATGTTAATAGAAATAGATGCAAGAGGCTTAGCATGTCCTAAGCCAGTTATAAATACAAAGAAAGAACTAGATAAACTACAAGATGGTATCATATTAGTTACAGTGGATAATTCAATAGCAAAAGAAAACATATTAAAACTATCAAAATCATTAAATTGTGAAGCTAAGATAACAAAAGAAGAAGAAGATTTAATCGTAATAGAGATAAAAAAAGGAAAAAATGTTATAATAGAAGATAAAAAAGATAATGAATTAGAAGATAAATGCATATTTATATCTTCAGATAAAATGGGAGAAGGAAATGATGAATTAGGCGAGGTGCTTATAAAAGGATTTATATACACGTTAACAGAAGCTAAACCTTATCCTAAATACATAGTTTTTGTGAATTCAGCAGTAAAACTTACAGCTCAGAATAAATCAACAATAGAAAATCTTAAGGTACTTGAAGAATGTGGTGTAGAAATATTATCTTGTGGTACATGCTTAGATTACTATAACCTAAAGGAAACATTACAAGTTGGTTCTGTTACCAATATGTATAATATAGTGGATATAATGAAAAATTCATCGCAAACTATATCTATATAGAACAATAAAGTAAGGCTACATATTGACTATGTAGCCTTACTTTGATAAAAAAATTATAAATAAAAATAGAGAAATTTACTTAAATAATAAACTATAAAAATAATCAATCAGAAAGAGGATATAAAAATGAATGAAATGTATATAGTATCATTTAACTCGACACATCATGCAATAAGATCAGATAAGTTATTTGCAGAGTGTGGTATAGCATCGACTACGCTACCAACACCAAGAGAAATAACTGCTAGTTGTGGAATATCAATTAGATTTTTATATAATGATATAAAAAATATAAAAGAAATTTTAAAAACAAATAATATAGAATATAAAGGAATATATAATATAAATAGATTAGAAGATGGAAAAAAAGAAGTAAATCAGATAGGATAAAAGGAGTGATGTTATATGCCTATGAATATTAACGTAGGAGATATTGTTGAACTTAAAAAACAGCATGCTTGTGGTTGCAAGGAGTTTGAAATAACAAGAACAGGAATGGATATAAAAATCAAATGCACAAAATGCTTAAGGGTTATTATGCTAGATAGACAAACATTAGAAAAGAGAATAAAAAAAATAATTGGTGAAAAATAAAGAAAATTCAGAAATATTAAAAATAAGTATCGCATTTTGTAAAAAGTTGCTATAATTAAAGTAGGGAAAACAATTTCAGGGGGTGCTTTAATTATGGCTATTAAATTTGCAAAGAGAATGGAAGCATTAAAAGGATCAGAAATACGTGAGCTTTTAAAACTTACAGAAAATCCAGAGGTTATATCTTTTGCTGGTGGATTACCAGCACCAGAATTATTTCCAGTAGAGGAAATGAAAAAAATAGCAACATTAGTTTTAGAAGAATCAGGAACTGCAGCTCTTCAATACTCTACAACAGAAGGATTTAATCCTTTAAGAGAGCATATAGCTGATAGAATGAATAGTAAAAATAAAACTAATGTTTCAAAAGAGGATATATTAATAACTAACGGATCGCAACAAGGATTAGACTTTGCAGGAAAAGTTTTTTTAGATGAAGGTGACGTAGTTTTATGTGAAAGTCCATCTTACTTAGGAGCATTAAATGCATTCAAAGCATATTCTCCTAAATTCATAGAAGTTCCAACAGATAATCAAGGTATGATGATGGATGAATTAGAAAAAATATTAGAAACAACTGATAGAATTAAAATGATATATGTAATTCCAGATTTCCAAAATCCAACAGGAAGAACATGGCCAATGGAAAGACGTAAAAAGTTTATGGAAATAGTAAATAAGTATGAAATACCAGTTATAGAGGATAATCCATATGGTGAACTTAGATTTGAAGGTGAAAACTTACCATCTTTAAAAGCTATGGATAAAAAAGGATTAGTAGTTTATTTAGGAAGTTTCTCAAAAGTATTCTGTCCAGGATATAGAATAGGCTGGACATGTGCATCTCAAGAAATATTAAACAAGTTTATATTTGTAAAACAAGGAGCAGATTTACAAGCATCAAGTATATCTCAAAGAGAAGTAAGTAAGTTCATGGATATATATGATTTAGACGCACACGTTGAAAAATTAAAAGAAGTTTATGGAAGACGTAGAGATCTTATGTTAAAGATGATGGCAGAAGAATTCCCAGAAGGATTAGAATACACTCATCCAGAAGGTGGATTATTTACATGGGTAGAACTACCAAGTCATTTAGATGCAAAAGTTATAATGCAAGATTGTTTAAAGAATAATGTTGCATACGTTCCAGGCGGATCATTCTTCCCTAATGGAGGAAAAGAAAATTGCTTTAGACTTAACTATTCAACTATGACTGATGAAAAAATAGTTGAAGGTATAAAGAGATTAGGAGCAGTTTTAAAACAATATATGCAAGTTGAAGTACAAGCTTAAGAATTGAATATTTAGATATATTAAAAAGGGTGGTCTAATGACCACCCTTTTTAGGGGAGATTGGGATGAAATATATTTAAGTTATGGGGGCTATATGTCTATATTATTAGCCAATATGATTGAATATATACGTATTAAATTCAAAAAAATTTGCAATAATACAAGAAGAGATGCAAAATCAAATTGACATTTATAAATAGTAATGATAAAATGTGTAAGTATGAGATTTTAATCTCATTTCTCTGCTCTACTTAGTAGAGCCGTTAAGTCCAAAGGGAGGTGAAAAATAATGAGAAATTATGAATTAGTTTTCGTAGTAAAGCCAAACACTGATGAAGAAGCAAGAGAAGCTGTACTTAACAAAGTTAAGGAAGTTGTTGCTACTGAAGGTGAAGTTGTTAAAGTTGACGTATGGGGAACTAAGAAATTAGCTTATCCAATAGCTAAATTCACTGAAGGTCACTACGTATTAGTTAACTTTAAAGCTGGTGTTGAAGTACCTAAAGAAGTAGATAGAAACTTAAAGATAAACGAAAACGTAATAAGACATATGATAGTTGTTGCTTAATAACTAGTTTTATTATGTAAAAGGCGGTGTTATTATGAACCATGTTGTATTAGTGGGTAGATTAACAAGGGATCCTGAGTTAAGATACATCGCGGGAAGTGGAACTCCTGTTGCTAACTTCGCAATAGCTGTTGACAGAGAATTCTCAGGTAAAGATGGGAAAAAAGAAACTGACTTTATAGATATACAAGTTTGGGGTAAATCTGCAGAGAATTGCGCTAATTATATAGGTAAAGGAAGTTTAGTAGCTATACAAGGTTCTATAAGAATAGATAGTTACCAAAATCAAGCTGGAGAAACTAGAAGAGTTACTAGAGTTAATGCTAACAGAGTACAATTCTTAGATACTAAAAATAAATCTGAAAGTTCATATAAAGGAAATCATCAAGGTTTCGAACCGAATTTTGAACCTAGCTTTGAGCCTAAAGGACTAGATCCTCAAGGGTTCCAAGCAATAGATGATGACGATATACCATTCTAAAAAGGAGGGAAATTACTATGATAAACAAAAAGAGACGTAAGAAAAAGAGAGTTTGTCAATTCTGTGCTTCTAAAGATGCTAGAATAGATTACAAAAACACTCAAAGATTAACAAAGTACGTAACTGAAAGAGGTAAGATATTACCAAGAAGAATCTCTGGAACTTGTGCTAAGCATCAAAGAGAATTAACAGTTGCAATAAAAAGAGCTAGAAATATAGCACTTTTACCATATACATTAGACTAAGAAAGGACGAGCCTTATGGCTCGTTTTTTTGTTTATCTGGTTAAATATGCTATGATTTATGTTATAATGTTTATATATTAAGGAGGGGGGCAACTGTGAGATTAGATAAGAGTTCCGATGTAACAAGAAATGTTAAGATTATGGAATGGATGAAGACAGAGTTGCTAATGAGTTTAGGTGATTTGTTTAATCTAATTTTAAAAGGGGTAAAGCCTTTAGATGAAGCGCTTCAAGATACTCTAGCGAATATAATAATGATAACGTATCTTTTAGCAAAAAGATTGGGGATAAGTTTTACAGAAATAGATTATAAGGTAAAAGAAAAGATAAAACTAGGGGTAAGCGAAAACCATAGTGTTGAAAGATGGTATGGTGACCTATCAGAGTTAAGAAAACATATGGACAAATAAGGAGTGAATCTAAATTGAATAATAAAGTAAAACTATCTCAAGCATCAATGATAGTTACACTAGGTATATTATTAGCTTTAATAACGGCATATGTTCCTATGCTGGGTATATTGAGTTTAGTAATACCAGTTCCTTATGCAATAATAGGTACTCTAACTGATAATAAGTATTCAGTATTATCTTTGATAATAACATTTTTTATACTTATGATTAGTGTTAACCCAATATATTCAGTTAGTATATGTATAATGAGTGTTTTACCAGGTATAGCTATAGGTAGTGTAGCTAAAGATCATATAAAATCAGGTCAATTTAATAAGTTTGAACCTGTATATATGGGAACAATTGCAGTGGTAATATCTATTATTATTTTCTATTTAGTGTCTAATGTAGTTTTTGGAACTAACATACTAGAAGATTTTATGAACATTATGAAAGAAGCCATGAACTCGCGAGTAGAAATTTTAAAAAGTGCAGGACTTAGTTTAGGAGAAAGTAGAGGAATAGAAGACTTTCTAGATATTATTTATAATATGCTTCCAACTATTTTATTTTTACAAGGTATGATAGTAGCATTTATTACATACTATTTGGAAGTATTTATTTTAAAAAGAATAAGAATATCAAATTTAGAAATGCCTAAATTTACAGATTTTTATTTACCAGGAAATGCTGTTACAACATCATTTATGTTATATCTGCTTGTTTTATTTATAGAGGTTATAGGGGTAAAACTTCATACAGATTTAATAATGATGAATCTACAATTAGTATTTAATTTTATGTTTATGGTTCAAGGAATATCAGTTTCTATATACTACTTTAAAAAATGGGTTAAGCAACATGAAAATAAAAAAGTATTTATATCAGGGTTTATCTTATATATATTTGGGTTTATGGGAATATCTTTTGTGGGAATGTTAGATAGTATAATAGACTTTAGAAAGGTAAAAAGTTATAAATCCACGTAGGAGGGTAGAAATGAGGAATAAACCGACCTTTAAAATAAATATGCCAGAAACAAATTTACACATATTAATTATAGGTATAGCGAGTACAGCATTACTTTTTTATGATTTTTATGTAGGATGTTTATTTTTCTTTATTTTTTTATATATAGTTTATCATAATTGGAGAATAACTAATATTAGAAGAAAAGAATGGAGTAAGTATATTCAAAATTTATCTTTAGATATAGATGAAACAACTAAAAAGGCTATAATGAATCTTCCAATACCTTTATGTATACTTGAATTTGATGGAAGTATATCATGGTACAACAATAAATTCCATCAGATGACAGAAGAAATAGATTTACTAGGCGTAAATATTGATAATATTGTAAAAAATCTAGATCTTAGAAAAGTATTGAATGAAAATAAAGAGATGTATACAGATATAAATTATAAGGGTAGAGAATATACTATAGTTTATAATGTTATAAAAAATAATCAAGAAAAAAATGCTAAATATTTAATGATGCTATACTGGTTAGATAAAACAGAATATCTAAACTTAGAAAAAAGATATAATGATGAAAAAAATGCAATGATGTTAATACAGGTCGATGGATATGATGATGTATTAAAAAGTGCGAATGAAGAAAAAAGACCCTTGATAAATGTAGAAATAGAAAAAATATTAACTTCTTTAGAAATAAGTTCAAAAGGTGGTCTAAAAAGGACATCAAAAGATAAATTTTTCCTTGTAATGGGTAAAAAAGAACTAAAAAAATTAGAAAGTGAAAAATTTTCTATATTAGATAAAGTAAGAAAAATAGATTATGGGAATAATCTTCCTGTAACAATAAGTATGGGTATCGGTGTAGACGGAGATACAATAAATGAGAATTTAAAACTTGCTTCGGGAGCTCTTGACCTAGCGTTAGGTAGGGGAGGAGACCAAGCTGTTATAAAAACTAAAGATAAGTTTATTTTTTATGGTGGAAAATCTAAGGCAGTAGAAAAAACTACCAAAGTAAAATCAAGGCTTATAGGTCATGCTCTAAGAGAAGTTATACAAGAAAGTAACCATGTATACATAATGGGACATAAATACCCAGATATGGATGCTATGGGCTCAGCAGTAGGAATATATGATATATGTAAATCATGTGGTAAGTCTGCAAATATAGTTTTAGATAATTCGAATGAATCAATAGAAGAATTTATTAAGAGATTAGATTGTTCAGATTATTATAAAAATATATTTATAGATCATGAAGATGCTATAAAGAATTGTACAAAAAATACTTTAGTGGTTGTAGTAGATACTCATAGACCAAACTATACTGAATGTGAAGAGTTACTAGATATATCAGACAAAGTGGTTGTTATAGATCATCATAGAAGAGGTGTGCAATTTATAAATGATACAGTTCTTTTATTCCATGAAATATATGTATCTTCTACATGTGAAATGGTTACAGAGTTAGTTCAATATATGGATAATAATGTTAAAATAAATAAATTAACCGCAGAAGGTCTATTAGCAGGTATAAGTTTAGATACTAAAAACTTTGCATTTAAGACAGGTGTAAGAACTTTTGAAGCTGCATCTTATCTTAAAAAAGTAGGAGCAGATACAATAGAAGTAAAAAAATTATTTAATTCAGATATAAAAGATTTTAGAACCAAAGCAGAAATAATACAAAGTGCTAAAATAATTGACGAAAATATATGCTTAGCGTATACTTCAACAGAAGCAGATAATATAAATATAGTTATAGCACAAGCAGCAGATGAATTATTAAATATAAAAGAGGTAGAAGCATCTTTCGTCTTAGGTAGGAAAGAAAATAAAGTATTTATAAGTGCAAGGTCATTGGGAAAAATAAATGTACATGTGCTTATGGAAAAACTAGGCGGAGGAGGGCACATAGATATAGCTGGTGCTCAACTAAAAGATGTTTCATTGCAAACTGCATACTCAATGGTACAAGATATAATAGATACATGTTTGAAGGAGGAAAACTAAGATGAAAGTTATACTATTAAAAGATGTAAAAGGAACTGGAAAAAAAGGAGAAATGAAAGAAGTAAGTGATGGATACGCAAGAAACTTCTTATTAGCCAAAAAATTAGCTGTTGTAGCGGATAATACAGCAGTAAAAGAGTTAAAAGAGAAAAATAAATCTCAAGAAATAAAGGCTCAAAAAGAGTACGAAGCGGCAGTAGAACTAGGAAAGAAAATGGAAGAACTAAATATAGTTATATACTCTAAATCTGGAGAAGGTGGAAGATTATTTGGTTCAATAACTTCAAAAGATATAGCAGAGCAAGTAAAAAAACAACATAACATAGAAGTGGATAAGAGAAAAATATCATTAGATGAACCAATAAGAGTTTTAGGTTCAAGATTTGTAGAAATAAAAATACATCAAAAAGTAGTTACTAAAATAAGAGTTGATGTAAAAGAGAAACAATAGACATACACTAGAGGTGATAAATAATGGAGGATATGACAAGAATTCCTCCACATAGTGTGGAATCAGAACAGTCTATATTAGGAGCTATATTACTTGATAAAGATGCCATGATAACAGTCAGTGAAACTATAATGCCAGATGACTTTTATAAGGAAGCGCATAAAATCATATATGAGTGTATGATAAAGTTAAGTAATAAGAGTGAGCCTATAGACTTAATAACATTAACAGAGGAATTAAGAAAACAAGGATATCTAGATGATGTTGGAGGAATAAGTTATATAACGAGTCTCTCTACTATCGTACCAACTACATCAAATGTAAAATATTATGCTGATATAGTAAAAGAAAAATCAGTTCTTAGAAAGCTTATAAAAGCATCTAATGACATAATAAATTTAGGGTATGATGCATCAACAAAAATAGAAGATGTATTAGATAGAGCAGAGAAAAAGATATTTGATATATCTCAAGAAAAAGCAAGTGATGATTTTAAATCTATAAATTTAGTACTAATGGATGCTTATGATATGATTGAGCACCTATATAGTAGTAAAACTGAAATGACGGGTATAACAACTGGATTTACAGATTTAAATAAAAAAATAAATGGTTTACAAAGAACAGATTTGATACTAGTTGCAGCTCGTCCAGCGATGGGTAAAACTGCATTCTCCTTAAATCTTGTTCAAAATGCTGCATTAAAAGGTGATGCATCAGTAGCTGTATTTAGCTTAGAGATGTCTAAAGAACAGTTAGTACAACGTATGTTATCATCACAGTCTAATGTTGAGCTTAAAAAACTAAAAACAGGAAAATTAGGCGAAAATGATTGGCCAAGAATAATTGATGCTATGGCAGTTTTATCTAATGCTAAAATACATATAGATGATACTCCAGGTATAAAAATATCAGAGTTAAGATCAAAATGCAGGAAATTAAAGATAGAACAAGGTTTAGATTTAATACTTATAGATTACCTTCAACTTATGGAGGGAGAAGGTAATAATGAAAGTAGACAACAAGAAATATCTAAGATATCAAGATCTTTGAAAATAATAGCCAAAGAACTTAACTGCCCTGTAGTTGCATTATCTCAGTTATCTCGTGCACCTGAGCAAAGAGCTGACCATAGACCGATGTTATCGGACTTAAGAGAATCGGGAGCTATAGAACAAGATGCAGATATAGTTATGTTTTTATATAGAGATGAGTATTACCATCCAGATTCAGATAGAAAAAATATTGGTGAAGTAATAATTGCAAAAAATAGACATGGTGAAACTGGAGCGGTAGAATTAGTTTGGCTTGGAGAAGTTCAAAAGTTTGCAGATAAATCTAGAGATATGTAAGAAAAATTACCCACAATTATCCACAAGATATACTTTTGAAACACTCGAATTATGTGGATATATGTACAAAGATAAGTAGAAGTATTGAAAAATAGATAAAAATTTATCCACACTATCCACAGATAGCCTGTTGATAAATGTGAATAAGTAGAAAAAGCAAGCTATTAGCTTGCTTTTTTATTTATAAATACAAATTTTTATGGGGGAAAAATGTGTTGAATATAAATGTATTATATATATATCCAGAAATAATAGAAATAAACAAAGAAATAAATTTATTTAGAATAATTGATAATAATATAAAAGAATCAATAGTGGTTTACTGTATAAAAGAAAAAGATAACTATAAGGTTGTTATGATTAATACTATGTCTGGAGAAACTAATGAAATTTTTAATGTAAAAAATATAGATGAATTGGACATATTAATAAATAAGTTTAAAATACTAGAAAAAGAAATTATACCAATGAATAATCTAGAAAAAATAAAAAAATGCATATTAAACTCGTTATCAAATTAAAAAAGTTTGAAAATATATCGAATGTTTGATAAAATATATTGGTAAAGTGTTCGAATATCTATAATAGAGGTGAATTATATGAAAACAGTAGCAGTTGTAGGATCTCAATGGGGAGACGAAGGTAAAGGTAAAGTTATAGATTACCTTGCTACACAAGCGGATGTAGTAATAAGAGGACAAGGCGGAAACAACGCTGGACATACATTAGTTGTTGGAGGAAAGAAATTTGCTCTAAGATTAATACCGTCAGGAGTTTTAAATCCTAACACAGTAAATGTAATAGGAAATGGTATAGTATTTGATCCTAAAGGATTTTTAGAAGAAATAGAAATGCTTAATAAAGATGATGTAGATACAAACAATATAAAGATAAGTGATAGAGCTCATGTAGTATTCCCATATCACAAAGAATTAGATGCTTTAGCAGAAGAAGCTAGAGGGGATAATAAAATAGGTACTACTAAAAAAGGTATAGGTCCATGTTACATGGATAAAACTGAAAGATCAGGAATTAGGATATGTGACTTAATGGATAAAGACATATTTGCAAAAAAATTAAAACCTCAAATAGAAGCTAAAAATAAATTAGTTACAAACATATATGGAAAAGAAGCGATGTTTGACTTTGAAACTATATATAATGAGTATTTAGAATATGCAGATAGAATAAGACATTATGTAGCAGATACATCTGTAATAGTTTACGATGCAATAAAAGCAGGTAAGAAGGTATTATTTGAAGGTGCTCAAGGTACATTACTTGACTTAGATTTAGGAACTTACCCATTCGTTACTTCTTCACATCCAATATCAGGAGGATTTGCAGTTGGAGCTGGTGTAGGTCCTAACATGATAAAAGACGTTGTAGGTATAGTTAAAGCATATACTACAAGAGTTGGAGAAGGTCCATTCGTTACAGAATTAGACAACGAAATCGGAGAAAAAATAAGAGTTCAAGGTAATGAATTTGGTACAGTAACAGGAAGATCAAGAAGATGTGGTTGGTTTGATGCCGTTATAGTTAGATATGCAGCAAGAGTAAATGGATTGACAAGTATATCTTTCATGTTATTAGATGTATTAACTGGATTCGAAAAAATAAATATATGTACAGCTTACAAAATGGGAGATAAGATAATAAAAGACTTCCCTGCTTCATTAGAGGATTTAGCTAAGTGTGAGCCTATATACGAAGAATTAGATGGATGGAATGAAGATATAACTTCAATAGAAAACTACGATGATCTTCCTGAAAATGCTAAAAAGTATATAGCTAGAATAGAAGAATTAATCGGAGTAAGTGTTGATATGGTTTCAGTTGGACCAAAGAGAACACAAACTATAATAAGAAAAAATGTTTTTTAATTAAGTGTTTATTTAAAGGTTTAGATAAATAAATCATGATACTCAATTAATATATGATAAAAATGGATTTTATTAAAATGTATACATAAATTATTTTGATAAAATCCATTTTTTATTTTAGCAAATTAAATTAAGTTGCAGCATTTGTAAATCCCATATTTAAATAATTTTATAAAAAAAGTAAAAATTTATAAAAAATTGTTGACTTAGAATAAAAAAGCTAATATAATAATCTTTGTGAGCAAGAGATATGAAGAAATTCGAGAAAAGCTGACATAAAATTCAAAAATATGATCCATTAGCTCAGTCGGTAGAGCACCTGACTTTTAATCAGGGTGTCCCGCGTTCGAGTCGCGGATGGATCACCATTTTTAGGCCCATTGGTCAAGCGGTCAAGACACCGCCCTTTCACGGCGGTAACAGGGGTTCGATTCCCCTATGGGTCACCAATTAAATATGCGGGTGTAGCTCAATGGTAGAGTTCCGGCCTTCCAAGCCGGCTGTGAGGGTTCGATCCCCTTCACCCGCTCCAGATTAAACTTATGGGACTATAGCTCAGCTGGGAGAGCACCTGCCTTACAAGCAGGGGGTCACAGGTTCGAGCCCTGTTAGTCCCACCATTATGCGGCCTGGTAGTTCAGCTGGTTAGAATGCCAGCCTGTCACGCTGGAGGTCGAGGGTTCGA
>NZ_DATIRC010000384.1:0-10652 GCF_035470145.1 Romboutsia sp. | reverse complement strand
GTAAGACAAGATGATGTTGTGTTTATGGATGAAAATGGTTATTGCGTAGGTACTGAAAACGGTTTCTATATAAAAACAGAAGGGCTAAATCCTGAACAACAAAGTGTTTTATATAAAGCAGCATCTGCTGATAATGCAGTTTTAGAAAATATAAAAGTTTATGAAGATGGTAAGGTTGATTTTTATGATACAACTTTAACATCAAATGGTAGAGGTGTAATATTAAGAGAAGAAATAGATACTACAGATGATACTGTAGATTTAGAAAAAGCTAATAAAATAATATTTATAACTAGAAGAAAAGATATAGTTCCTCCTGTTATTAAATTAAATCCAGCTCAAGCATTAGACGCATTTATGCTAGGAGAATCTATAGAAACTTCAGCTGGAGATCCAACTAAGGCTGGGCAATCTAAAAGATGTGTAGGTACTAATCCTTTTATAATGGGACCTGAAATAGAAGAAGGATTAAAGCTTAAAGAAATATTACAAGATAATCCAGATATGGAATGCTATATATTAAACACAGGAAGTGTTGGAGCTAAGGCTGATTTTGAAGGTGAGAAGTTAACTATAAAAGTATCTACTACTATAATGAAAGAAATTGCAAGAGATAGTATTGAGTGGATAGAAGATAAAGAGTGGGGCTATAAGGTTGCTAAAGAAGTTAAGGGAATAGATATAGAAAAGTATAATCCAAGAAATTATTATACTAAAGAAGAGTATGCACAAATAGCAAGCAAGTTAAAAGGAGAAAGAGAAGCTTGGTTAAATAAATATGAAAATGTAGAAATGGCAGAAATTGCAGCAACTGAATAAATTATATATACATAGACCCTTACGTCGTGATTCACGACGTAAGGTTTTTTTAGTTATTATAGACTATAAGTTGACATTAGTCTAATTAATAGAAGATAATGAATTAAAGGAAAGCGTAAAAATAAAGGAATCAAAAAAGAAAAAAATTTATACTAAAATATAATTAAACCTATGGTATTGATAAAGGAGATAAATTATGAAAACACTAGAAGAAAAAATAACTATAATTGATAGAATATCTTATGACGATGTAGACTTTGAAGTAATTGCGTACAACAACCTAGAGGGAGCACAAAATGTACAAACAGCAATGGGATTGTTTTTTGCAAATCAAGCAGGACTAAAAATGAAACAAGTAAGAATTAGATTAAATAATAGCTCAGTAAAAACTGAAGCAGGTGCACTGTATTACTACAAAGGAAATATACAATCTAAAAGCAACATAGGTGGAGTAGGTGGCCTATTCAAAAAAGCTATATCTGGAGCAATTACTAATGAAAGTGCTATTAAGCCTACATATATTGGTACTGGAGAAATATTATTAGAGCCATCATACAAACACTATATAATGATGGAATTATCTAAGGAAAGTATAATAGTTGATAAAGGAATGTTTTATTGTTGTTCAGAGGATATAAGGATTAAAGGAGTAGCTCAAAAGAATATATCAGCTACTTTATTAGGAGGAGAAGGAATATTTCAAATTGAATTATCTGGAACAGGTATAGTAGTTTTAGAGTGCAATGTGCCTAAAGAAGAGTTGATAGAATGCGATATTACACCAGGAGAAGAACTAAAAGTAGATGGAAACTTCGCAATAGCTAGAACAAAAGGTGTAAATTTCAGTGTTACAAAATCTGATAAAAGCTTATTTGGTTCAGCTATAAATGGAGAAGGTCTTTTAAATACATTTACAGGATGTGGTAAAGTTTGGATAGCACCAACTCAACCAATGTATGAAAAAATGAACTATGGACTTCCAACTCACAATAACTCTATGAATAATACATCACCTCGCCAAAAGGGTTAATTAACTATCTGAAAAATGTAATACCTTGTAGAATATTATATTATTCATGAACGAATAGTGAAATTTTGAATATATATATATTAAGGAGGTTGTAATATGAATCATAGATTATTATTTTTTGGTTGCTGTAAATGTTGTAGAAGACGTTTTTTATTTTTCTTGCTTTGTCCTTGCTGTGGACGCTGTAGAAGATGTTGTAGATGTCGTTAACTTATAAATAAGATATTAAATTATAAAAATGGTCTATAGAGCTTTTAAAAGGTGTCTATAGACTATTTTTTGTACAACAATTTATACATATAGCCTTAATAATAATTTTCAGGTATGATATAATAATTAATTAGACCAAAAGAAAATGTCATATTTAGCAAACACATATAATTATGACACACTTTAAGTAAATAAAAGTTTTATAATTGAGTATTAAGGATAAAGATAAAGAGTCAAAGAAAATATAAAGCATAGTAATAAAGGAGGAAAATCCATGACAATAGACAGAAATAAACTAACTCCTATGATGAAACAATACTTCGAAGTTAAAGATAGATATCCAGATTGTATATTATTTTTTAGGCTAGGGGACTTTTACGAAATGTTCTTTGAAGATGCATTAGTAGCTTCAAAAACACTTGAAATAGCATTGACAGGAAAATCTTGTGGACTTGAGGAGCGCGCTCCTATGTGTGGAGTTCCTTTTCATAGTGCAAATGCATACATATCAAAGCTTGTAGAAAGCGGGTTTAAGGTTGCAATAGGAGAACAAATGGAAGACCCATCTACAACTAAAGGAATAGTAAGACGTGATGTCATAAGAGTAGTAACTCCAGGTACGGTACTTGAGGGAAGTTTACTTGAAAACAAGAAAAACAACTATTTAATGAGTTTATATAAAGAAGGAGAAAATATAGGTTTAACTTATGTGGATATAAGTACAGGAGAAGTAAATGCTACACATTTATCACAAGATAAAGTAATTGAAGAAATAGCAAAAGTTCATCCAACTGAAATAATACTAAATGATTTAAGCTTTATAGATAAGCTAAACAATATAGCAACTCTAAGTAATATATATATAAATGAAAACTTTAGTGAAAACTATTTAGATATAAACATATTAAAAGAATACTTCCCAGAAGTTTACTTACAAAAATTAAAATTTGATGAAAATGGGTTAATAAAAAATAGTTTATCAATACTTTTAAATTATATATATAACACTCAAAAACAAGTAACTTCAAACATTAACAATATAAACATATACAATAGTAGTGAATATATGGTACTTGATATGTTTACTAGAGTTAACCTAGAACTTACACAAACTATAAGAGGTAACAAAAAGAAAGGTTCACTACTTCATGTATTAGATAAAACATCTACTGCAATGGGAGGAAGATTACTTCGTAAGTATGTAGAAGAACCTTTAGTTAATAAAGAACGTATAGAACGTAGGTTAAATGTTATACAAGAAATAAAAGACGATTTCATGCTTAGAGAAGACTTAAATGAAATCTTAAAAAATGTATATGATATAGAAAGAATTTGTGGGAAAATAGCCTTTGAAAAAGTAACACCAAAGGAAATGATACACTTAAAAAATTCTATAGAAAAGCTTCCAAATTTTAAAAATACTATAAACTCATCTAGTGCTAATATACTTAAAAACTATATAGAAAAAATGGACAACTTAGATGATATTTATAACTTAATTCAAGAAGCTATAAAAGAAGAACCATCAATAACAATAAAAGATGGTAACATAATAAAATCAGATTTTAGTGACGAACTAAAAGAGCTTCGTGATATATCTAAAAATGGTGCTTTCATGATTAAAGAAATAGAAAATCGTGAAAAAGAAAAAACAGGAGTTAAATCTTTAAAAATAGGATTTAATAAGGTTTTTGGATATTATATAGAAATAACAAAAGCAAATTTAAGCACAGCTGTAATTGATGAAAGTTATATAAGAAAGCAAACTTTAAGTAATGCAGAAAGATTTATAACTCCAGAACTTAAAGAAATAGAAGATAAAATACTTAATGCAGAAGAAAAAATAAAAACACTAGAATATGAAATATTTGTAAATATAAGAAATACAATATATGAAAACATAGATAGAATACAAAAAACTGCTAAGATAATAGCAAACATAGATGTACTTGTATCATTTGCAACAGTTGCATATATGAATAACTATGTAAAACCTATAATAAATGAAGACAATAAGTTAGATATACAAAATGGACGTCATCCAGTTGTTGAAAACTTAGTAGGTGAAGAGAACTTTGTTCCAAATGATACTTATTTAAATGATGGAGAAAATATAATAAATATAATCACGGGGCCAAACATGGCTGGTAAGTCTACTTATATGAGACAAAGTGCAATAATAGCACTAATGGCACACATTGGTTCATTTGTACCAGCTGAGTATGCAAATATCCCAATACTTGATAGAATATTTACAAGAGTTGGGGCTAGTGATGATTTAAGTCAAGGTCAATCTACGTTTATGGTTGAAATGAGTGAGGTATCTCATATACTTAAAAATGCTACAGACAAGAGTTTAGTAATACTTGATGAAATAGGACGAGGTACTAGTACTTATGATGGTATAAGTTTAGCATGGTCAATAGTAGAATATATTCAAAGAAATATTAAATGTAAAACATTATTTGCAACTCACTATCATGAACTTACAGACTTAGAAAATGAATTTAGTGATGTTAAAAATTATTCAATAGCAGTTAAAGAAGATAGTGATAATATAATATTCTTAAGAAAGATAATTCCTCAAGGTGCTGATAAAAGTTATGGTATATATGTAGCAAAACTTGCTAAGCTTCCAGATGAAGTAATAAATAGATCTCGTGAGATATTAAGTGATTTAGAAAAAAATCATGTATATGAAAGTGTTGCTATAAATCATGATAATAATATAAATCAAATTAAGTTTGACAAGACCAATTCGAATATATGTAATATAGATGCTTTAAGTAAAGATAAAATAGAAAGCTTAGAAAAAGAAATAGAAAAATTAAAAAATGATAAACAACATTTAGAAAATAAGCTTAAATGTATAAATGAAATTGATCTTAAAGATAATGAATTAAAAAATGAGCATGAATCTTTAAAAATTAAGTATGAAGAGTTAACTAAAAATTATAATAAAGAAAAAGCAAACTATAATAAATTAAATGATAAGTATATAAGTTTAAATGAGAAAGTAAATGAAAGTGATGTAGTTAAAGAAGTGGCTGTTGCTCAAATATCTTTTGATAATATAGGTGAAAATAATTTAGTGAATGAAATTATAAACTTAGATATATTAAATATGACACCACTTGATGCTATGAATGCACTTTATATGCTACAAAAGAAAGCGAAAAAGTAGTGTAAAATAATACCCGACAAAGTGAAGTGCTTAGTGGAGGGAGGATAACATGAATAGAATTAATATATTAGATGATTTAACTATAAATAAAATAGCTGCAGGAGAGGTTGTTGAAAGACCTTCTTCTGTGGTTAAGGAACTTGTAGAAAACTGTGTTGATGCAGGAAGTACTAAAGTCATTATTGAAATTATTGATGGCGGAAAGAAATTAATTAGAATCACCGATAATGGTTGTGGTATACCTTCTAGTGAAGTTGATAAATCTTTTTTAAGACATGCTACTAGTAAAATAGAAAAGATAGATGACTTATATGATTTATATTCCCTAGGTTTTAGAGGAGAGGCACTAGCTTCTATATCTGCTATATGCAAACTTGAAATGATTACTAAAACTAAAGATGAATGTATTGGTACTAAGGTTATAGTAGAAGGTGGTAAAGTTATATCAAAAGAACCAGTTGGTGCTAATAATGGGACTACTATTATTATAAAAGATATATTTTATAATACACCAGTTAGACAAAAGTTCTTAAAATCTACTCATGCTGAAACTATAAATATTAGTGATTTAATTAATAAGCTGGCTATAGGAAATCCAAGTATTCAGTTTAAATATATAAACAATAACAAGCCAATGCTAAATACACCAGGTGATAATAAGGTAATAAGTGTTATTAGAAGTATTTATGGAAAAGATGTATGTGAAAATTTAATAGAAGTAGAATATGAATGTAAGCATTTTAAAATAAATGGATATATAGGAAATAATAATGTATATAGATCAAATAAAAATTTACAGCATGTTTACATAAATAAAAGATTTGTAAAAAGTAAGGTAGTACTAGATGCTATAAGTGAAGCTTATAAAGCTATTATTCCTATAAATAAGCATGGTGTATGCTTTTTAAATATAGAAATAGATCCAGCTAGTATTGATGTTAATATACATCCAACAAAGCTTGAAATAAAATTTGAAAATGAAAAAGAGCTTTATATAGAACTTAGAGATTTTTTAAGAAAATCATTACTGAATTCAAACTTAATAGGAAAATATGAAACTTATGACAATAATGTAAATCAATCTAAAAGTACACCGAGTTTAAATACTTTAGATAAAGTTGATTTAGCAGGTTCATCATATAAAGCTGATTTAAGTAAACAAAAAAATATAGATGTTGTGGAAATTGATACTGAAAAACCTATAGATACTTTTTTATCTGTAAGTGATATATTAAATAAAAGTAATAATGAAGATAACTTAAACTATACAAAAAAGAGTAACTTAACAGATAATGAATATAAGAGTATTGAAATAAAAGATAGCAAATTTAAAGATATATATGAAAAAGATATAGATGAGAATTTTAAAAAGGATACATTTATAGAAGAAAATATTAACGAATCTAAGGAAGCTTTACTTATAAAAGATGTAAACCTTGATTTGAATCAATCTTTTTCTATGCATGATTTAGTAGAATGTGATAGAGCACAAAGAAGCCAAGACCTACAAAAAAGCTTAGAAAATAATATACAAAAAGAACCTATTCAGGAAGTATTTTTTAAAGATAATGAGGATAATAAGTTTTCGTTATCTGCATACAATGTAATTGGTACGATATTTGACACATATATAATTTTATCAAAGGATAACTCAATGTATTTACTAGACCAACATGCAGCACATGAAAGAGTACTATATGAAAAGTACATGGACAAGTTTTATAAAAGTGAAATAAACATGCAAATGTTACTTGACCCAATAGTATTAGAAATTTCAAATGTAGATATGTTACAGGTTGAGAAAAATCTAGATTTATTTATGAAGTTTGGTTTTGAAATTGAAATCTTTGGTAATAATCATATAATGATAAGATGTGTACCAACTGTATTTGGTGTTCCTGAAAGTGAGAAATTTATACTACAAATAATAGATAATATAGACGAAATAAAAAATAACTATGAGTTAAAAGGAGAAAAATTTGCCTCTATGGCATGTAGGGCTGCTATAAAAGCAAATGATAAAATCAAAAACTTAGAAATAACTAGCTTATTTAAGCAAATGGAAGAATGTATAAATCCTTTTACTTGTCCTCATGGTAGACCAGTAATAGTAGAAATTTCTAAAAATGAAATTGAAAAAATGTTTAAAAGAATTATGTAGATAGGAAGATAATTATGAAAAAAACACCAATTATAATACTTACAGGGCCAACGGCTGTTGGAAAAACTGAATTATCAATAAAATTAGCGAAATCTTTAAATGCTGAGATAATATCAGCAGATTCTATGCAAATATATGAGTACATGGATATAGGAAGTGCAAAGGTAACTAAAGAGGAAATGAGCGGAGTACCTCATTATTTAATAGATGAAGTAAAACCAGACTTTTCTTTTTCAGTATCGGAGTTTCAAGAAAGAGCAAATAAATATATAAAACAAATAACTGAAAAAGGCAAAAATGTATTAGTGACTGGCGGTACGGGGCTTTATCTAAATTCTTTAATATATAACATGGATTTTGCTAAATCAGATGCTAATAATGAACTAAGAGAAAGTTTAACATTAGAACTTGAAGAACATGGTATAGACTACATGCACGAAAAGCTAAGAGCATTAGATATAGATAGTGCAAACAGAATACACAAAAATAATACTAAAAGAGTTATAAGAGCATTAGAAGTATGTCTTAGCGGAGAAAAAATGAACGATTTTTCTAATGACTTAAGATTTAATGAAAAATATAATCCGATAATAATTGTACTAAATAGAGAAAGACAACATTTATATGAAAGAATAAATAAAAGAGTAGATATCATGATGGATGGTGGCTTAGTAGAAGAAGTAAAAAGATTACTAGATATGGGTTACACTAAGGATATGATATCTATGCAAGGTATTGGATATAAAGAAATAATCAAATACTTAGACGGTGAATATTCATTTGATGAAGCTATAGAAATAATCAAAAGGGACTCAAGAAGATATGCAAAACGTCAGTTAACTTGGTTTAGAAGATATGATAATGCTAAGTGGTTTAATTTAGATGAATATAGTGATAAAGAAATACTTGAAAAAGAAATCATTAACTATATTGAAAAAATGATATAACTTATATAAAATATAATAGAGGAATAGTATAAAATTACTAAATAATATATATTAATCTTTTAAATTTAATTAAGATCTCGGGAGGATATATGCAAATGAAAAATTCAGTGTTAAACTTACAGGACTTATTTTTAAACAATGCTAGAAAAGAAAAAATACCTGTAACTATATATTTAATGAATGGGGTTCAAGTAAAAGGAATAGTTAAGGGGTTTGATAGCTACATAATATTATTAGAAGGCGATAACAAACAGCAAAACATGATATATAAGCATGCAGTGTCTACTATACTTCCAGGAAAGTATATAAGCTTCCAAAATCCTAATCAACAACAAGGAAATAACAATAACTACAATAATAATAGATAATTGAATTAACAAAAATAAAACTCTACAAAGAGCATATAGCTTTGTAGAGTTTTATTTATAAGAAGGCAAATTTAAATCTGATGAAATTAAAGATGTTATATCCAAGTTTATTATATAGTTTAAAAATGCATTTCCTAATAAAAAATCTATATTTAAATCACAGTCATATATAGGTGATAAAAATAAAAATTCTGGATATGCCATACCCATAATATCATTATCAAATTTCAAATATATATTTTGTGAATATTTCACCATATTAGGAGCACACACATTGCTAAGTAAAATACTTTTTATATGGTCTTCCCCCTCTCCAAACGCTTCAAAGAATACTTTTCTACAATTATCTATATACGCTATTGCCTTCACTTTTACTTTTATCTTAAAATCAAAACTTATATTCTCTACTATACTCAAAATTAAATTCGAACAATTTTTATGAACTAAATTTATATAGCTCTTATTTAGGCATATTTTGTCTTTTATAGAATTTAAAGTACAATCAACATTATGTCCATTTACTAAAATTTTTTTATCTACCTTGCATATTTGATATTCAAATTTAGTTTCTAGTATATCTATTTTTGCATTATTTGGTAGCGGACATTCGCTTAATATTTCAAAGTTTATGGGAATATTAGAATTTAATTTATTTATAGTTCTAACGCTGTCATATATTGTGCCTACATTTGCAGGGTGTAACCTTATATTTCTTTTACATACTACATTCACATATAGTCCCTCCTATTAAACATATATTTCATAATATGATAGTTAACAAAAAAGGTTATTGTCATTTTTTAAATTTTGAAAAAAATTTTTTATTTTTATTGTGTCACTTTATAGTGAATATCATATATTGGTATGGAGAAGACATTAATGTCTCAAAAATATAAAAATAATTAAGGAGTGTTTCAATTGGCAATTTGTGGTCAATATACAGTTCCGTATATTCAAAATTTAGAATATGTTTCTCAGGGATTATTAAACATAATAAATGGACAAATATTACCGGGTATAACACCAGCAGCACCTATATTTATAGGCGATTGTGAGGATCTTCCTACAGATGATTCTCAGGTATTTGACTGTGATGATTGGATAAGAATTAAGGATCTATTAATAAAACTTAGTGATGATCCTGCTGATACTGAAGGTTTATTATTAACTCTTTGTAATAACTTAGTTTGTATAATAGAAACAGTACCAATGAATTATGGTCTTAAAGCACAATTTGAAAGATTTAGATGCTTATGCGAATCTTTAGAGTCTAGAATAGATTCTATTCATTGTATAAGGAAATGTGAAGAAGTTATAGGAGATTTATTATGTTTATTAATTCAATTATTAACTAAATTAATATCCGTAGTTTCTAAAGCAGCTACATTAGTGTATTATGCAGATTGTGTATTTAATCAAAAACCTTGTGATAAAACAATACCTACTTTCTTTGAATGTATGACTTGTGATTTTGTAAATGATTTATGTGAACTGGAAAAATTAGTACCTGAATTAAGTGCTATAGTAATGGCGTTCATTTCATGTGATATGGAAAATTGTACACCTTGTGGGACAGCTAAATGTGCTTGTGTAAAACCTAGACCTATTTGCCCTCCTAATATGATGCATGGTTGTTGTCATGGTCATAAACCACCATATGGATATGGATATAAACCTGGTGGATGCGGATGTGGATATAAGAAATGAAACTAACACTAAATTAAAGGATAAGCTCTTTACATAAGAGCTTATTCCTTAAAATATAGAAAAAGGGGGGCTATATATTGATTTGTAATCAGAATTTAACTACTATATATGAATATTTATGTGATATTAAATTTAATCTATTTTGCATTAATGATTGTCATTTAAAAGAGTACGATATAGTCAACAATTTAATTTGTGAATTTTTGGATGAACAATTTTGTAAATC
>NZ_DATIRC010000383.1:0-2295 GCF_035470145.1 Romboutsia sp. | reverse complement strand
CCCTTTTTATCATAAAAGATTAAAGTTTGTTTTGAAATATTTGCAAGCTTTGCAAATTCTCCAGTTGAAAAGTATTTATTATCTTTCATATTAATTTTCTCCTTTATATATCTCGTGTAGTATGCACTACACGGCTTGTATTTTCTTGATTTATACATAGACTGCATATAAACAATGTAGTCTATAATTTCTCATATAAACGCAATGTTGTTTCAGTTTCAAAAAGATACCTGTTTAAAAATTCAATCTAAATATTTTTTAAATTTATTAGTTCGCATATAGATATTGATTACTATACAAAATCTTATTTTAAGGACTAATTTCAATATGGTACTTTTTTTCATATATTGAATATTATATAGCGTAAGGAGGTGAACATAATGCCTATTAAAGATACATCTATTGAAATTATAACGAACGTAGAGCGAGTACAAGTAGATTCTGATACAATTCAAACAACAGTAACTGGTTTTATTGATGTAGAAAAAATAATTCAAATTGGTGACAAGGTTATTTTTATAGAAAAGAAACTTCCGTTTTCTTATATGACTATCATTACTTCTGGTTCAAATATGAATACTTGCAATACTTGCAATACTTGTGATTAGAAATATTAACTAATTGTTTTACTTAATAGCTACTAAATACCTTAGTAGCTATTTTCTATTTTTGCCAAATTCCAACCATATATTATAAGAGTATATTTAAACTACTATAACTGCTGCCTAATTACTTACACTATACTTCTTTAGTTTCATAAAATTGTTGCATATATAGTTACTATACACCTTAAAATATAAAATGTCATTAGATAATATGAATTTGAAATTAGGGAGAGCTTTATGGAAGAATTATTTTCAAAAAAATTAGGTTTCATTGAATTTATTAAATTTGTTTCACCTGCAATAATTTCAATGATTTTTATTTCATTATATACAATTATAGATGGTATTTTTGTATCTCAATTTGTAGGATCGGATGCTTTGGCAAGTATTAATATAGTATTGCCTATAATAAGTGTTTTGTGTGGTATAGGAGTTATGTTTGCAAGCGGTGGTAGTGCACTTATATCTATATCTATGGGTGAAAATAATTATGAGGAAGCTAATAGTAGATTTTCTTTAATGTTAGTGGTTACTTTAGTTATAGGATTATTTATAAGTATATTTGGATATATCTTTAATGAAGAAATATTTAGACTTTTAGGTGCAACAGATAAGTTAATTCCTTATGTAAAAGGCTATGGAATAATTATTTTAGTAAGTGCTCCAATTTTCATGATAAAAATATTGTTTGAATATTTCCTTAGAACAGATGGAGCTTTTAATTTTAGCATGTTTGTTTCTATACTAGGGGGAATTATAAATATAATTTTTGATTATGTATTTATAGTCTTATTTGATCTAGGAATATCAGGTGCAGCACTTGCAACTATATTAGGTTCTTTTGTTGCAGCGGCAATTGCATTTTTCTATTTTATTTCTAAAAAATCTACTCTAAAATATGGTATTTCAAAGTTTGATTTTAAAGTTATTTTAGAAAGTGCTATAAATGGATCTTCTGAAATGGTTACAGAGCTTTCTGCAGCTATAACTACAATTTTATTTAACTTTGTAGCTATGAAATTTGCAGGAGAAGATGGAGTGGCTGCTGTTAGTATAATATTATATGCTCATTTTTTAATGACATCTACATATTTAGGATTTGTGTGTGGAGTAGCGCCAATGGTAAGTTTTAATTACGGGGCGAAAAATGAAGAAAAATTAAAAGAAACTCACAAGCACTCTAAGAAATTTATTTTAATTTCTTCTATTTTAATTTTTGTAGTTTGTTTAGGATTTGCACCATTTATAGTTACAGCTTTTGTGAGTAAAGGTAGTTCTGTTTTTGATTTAGCATTAAATGGTCTTCAGATTTTTTCATTTGCATTTTTATTTGTTGGATTAAATATTTATGTTTCGGGACTTTTTACAGCATTTTCAAATGGAAAAATTTCTGCAGTAGTGTCTTTTTCAAGAGCCTTTGTTTTTGTAATTATAGGATTCTTATTTTTACCTAGTATGCTTGGGATAAATGGACTTTGGATTATAGTTCCTTTTGCTGAAGTTATTACTATAGGGTTGTCGATTTTATTTATAAAGAAGTATAAGAAAACTTATATGTATTAATCATATAAAGATATAAAATATATGAAACTCATGCACTTGTAAAAGTTGTATGTGTAACACTAATACCTCTTTCAGCCATTATTTCAACTAAATTTCGATAACTTAAAGGGTATTTCAAGTACCATCT
>NZ_DATIRC010000382.1:0-10700 GCF_035470145.1 Romboutsia sp. | reverse complement strand
TCCTAGATTTCTTAAATCTAGGATTATTTTATATTTATATTAATTTTTCACTATCTCTTTCAATTGCAAGTTCTGTGTTCATATTTTTATCTTCTATATCTTTATTATAAGCTTCTTTGTCATTTGATGCTTTTTTATAGCTTTTTAATTCTCTAACTAAGATTATTACAGTAATAGAAGTTGCTATAAAGTCTGAAATAGGTTGTGCTAACCAAACTCCTTTTAATTGTAAAAATCTAGGTAATATAAGTATAGCTGGTATTAATAATATCACTTGTCTTAATAAGCTTAAAAACATTGCTATTTTAGCTTTTCCTATGGATTGTATATAGTTACTTCCTGTTATAGATATACCTATTATAGGAATCATAAATAAGTAAATTCTTATACCTTCTACAGATATTTTCATAAGTTCTTCATCTTTATTAAATAAACCTATAATCATTTCTGGGAAGGTTTGTATTATAAAGGCTCCTATACATAATATAATTGTAGCTACTGTAACTGATGCTAAATATGCTTTTTTTGCTCTATTATATTGTTTTGCTCCATAATTAAATCCTATTATCGGCTGTGATCCCTGATTTATTCCAAATATAGGCATTAAAAAAATCATAGCTATTGAAGATATTGTTGTCATTGCACCTATTGCTAAATCTCCACCATATGTTTTTAATGCATGGTTAGATATCACTTGAACCATGCTAGCTGCAATTTGCATAGAAAATGGTGATAATCCTATAGCAAATACACCTAATACTAACTTTTTATTTAGCTTTAAGCTAGTTTTAGTAAACTTTAAATTAGACTTTCCACATAAATAATATGCCATTGTCAAAATTGCTGTAAATGTTTGTGATATAACTGTTGCAAACGCCGCTCCTTGTATTCCCATATTAAATGTAAATATAAATAGTGCATCTAGTATTATATTTGTTATACATCCTATTATCATAATTCCTGCTGAGATTTTAGGACTTCCATCAGCTCTTATTGAATGATTTAGAGAAAATGCAAGTAAGCTTACTATAGTTCCCATAAGTATTATATTAATATATGCTTTAGCATACACCAAAGTATTTTCACTTGCTCCAAATAATATAAGTATTTTATCACAAAATATTAGTCCTATAATTGTAATTATGCTACCTATTACTATACATAATGTAATTGCATTTCCTATTAGATTTTGTGCTTCTTCTTTTTTTCCTTGACCTAATTTTATAGATATATTAGTTGTTGTTCCTAGGCCTATTAACATACCAAAGGCTAGTATTATTGTTACAATAGGCATTGTAACTCCAAGTCCTGTTATTGCTAAGGGACCTGACCCTGGTATATTTCCTATAAACATTCTATCTACTACATTGTATAAACCATTAACCATCATACCTATTATGGCTGGTATGGAATATTTTAGCAACAATTTATAAACAGATTCTGTTCCTAGTGTTTGTTGTGAGTTCACTCTCTTACTCCTCCTTTATTTATATAAAAATTTCATATAATATAGTTGTTCTTACAACTATTCACAAAATAAAATTTATTATCTAAATTTATATCATATATGGCACTATTAATATGATATGTATATTTAAAGTATTTAGTTATTATAATATTTGTCATTTTTATATATATTGTTTTATTAAAAATAATGCCAATTAATATTATATACCATTTTTTTAATCTAAAGTACTTGTTGAATTAAATATATTTTTTTGCAGCTCAAAATATATTTTGAAAATAAATAATTTTCAAAATATTCTGTGAATTTTTTGAAAATTATTTACATATACTTAACGAAGATAAAAAACCTAGAACTACTGCAGTAAAATCTCTTAAAGTACAAATTAATTGCTTCAATAGTAGAAACTAGGTTTTATAAAAAGGAGGTGAAATTATGCCGATAATAAATTTTATAATATCAAGTGAAGTAAGAGAAGATAAAGAAACAAAAAATGAGGAAAGTGATGAGGAAGATATTTGTATTATTAGTTCTTCATAAAACCCAGTAATAGATAAAATTGCTGGGTTCTTTGTGTATAAAAATAAAGCTAATCAACTGATTAGCCTTATTTTATTTTATATTTGCTTTCTGCTACTAACTCATCTCTTATTTTATTATTTTCTTCATCTAAATATATTCTATATGTTTTTACCTGTATTTTATCTTTGCTATACTTTTCTTCTGTTCTTATATATATTTTTTCTCTATCTTGCCTACATCCATATATTTTTGATGTTATAGCTCCGTTATTAACTATATTCTTTATGTATATAGGGTGTGAGTATGTATTTTTAAATTTAAAATCTGTATACCCATAAGATACCGCTGCATCTTTACCCCTTGGAGCATATCTTGATGGAAATGTGTGATTATGTACTTCTTTTATTTCCATACCAGCAAGTAATGCGGCATTATATATTGTGGTTGAAACTTGACAAACACCTCCACCTTCTCCATTTACATATTTTCCGCCTACTATAACCTTAGCCGGCTTATATCCATTACTCCAAGTTCTTGCTCCTGTAGATTTATTGTATGAAAAAATTTCACCTGGCATAATCAATATATCACTAGTACTTTTACCTGCTACATGTATATTACTTCCTCTAGAAGTACTATCATTAAAACTTGTACTATATTGTCCAAGTATAGTATTTATAGATTTTACAGCTTCTGTACTTATTTTAGGTTTAATAATATTAATTGGTAAGTTTATTTCCTTTATATCCTTTTTATCGATCATATCATATATATTTTCTTTTAATTTTATAATATCTACTTCTATTCCTTCTTTAGATTCAGTTGTTATTATTTGACCGGTTTCTTTTATTTCTATAGTAGCTTGCTTAACACCCACATTTATTTCTTTACAAATTTTATCTATAATACTACTTAATTTTACTTCATCATAACTTGCATGTAAATTTATATTATAGCTTTCTTTAAAAGATAAATTGAACATCTTTTTTATGTTTTCTAACTTATCTTCTTCCCTTGTATATTTATAAGCTTCTTCTATAGATCTATCTATATTGTAATCTAGTCGTATATCTTTAGGCTCTATGCACCATCTTTTATCATTATATTTTAGATATATTGGCTTAGGATAATAACTTTTGAGTATTGATTTTTTAGCTTCATTAATAGTAAGATTACCTATGTTAACTTGTTCAACGCATATATTTTTAAATATTTTTCCATCTTCATTATTTTCTTTTTTATTCATCCCTAAAGTTAATAAAGCTATAAATATTACACACCATAAAAAAAACAATTTATTAATTAATATCTTTATTTTAACCATATTTAACTCCTTAATCTATTTTATAATGTTATATTTGCCCATAATTTTTTTTATATTCTTATTAAAATTATTGTGGATAAAATATATAAAAACATAGTTTTTTATCTAAATTAATTTTTTGATTTTTTTCATTAAAATTTTGTAAAATATGATATCTTTTTTTTAATATTATGATATAATAAATAAACTTAAGTAATTAATAATACAACTTAATATTTTATATTAAAGAGATTGTAAAATCTCTAATTTCGGAAAAGAGGTAACAAGATTTAAGCCTCGTATGTAGAGAAATCTGCATAGGACACAACTTGAATTGCAGATAATTCCTAAAGCCTAAGTGCCACAACGTAAAAGCGAATAGCTTTAAGCGTGATGGAACGAAAGTAGAAAAAAGTCTTAGGATGGCACATGGTTAAACCCTAAATGCTTATACAATGGATGTTCATGCAGGGAAGTCCCGAATAGGGAAACCTTCAACGACTAGAGAGAAATCTCGTACACTATAAGCGATTGATAGTGGAAGTAGGTTGCCCCTAACGAGTTAGGTCGAGGGTGAAGAAATAGTCTGCTCTCATATGAAAGTATGAGAAGTTCATAAGAGAACTGCATAAGCGTAGCGAGCTTATGTGAACAACTGGTGTCTACTTTGATAAAGAAAGTAAAATTATCTAAGTTTAATGGGGAACTTTGTGAAAATTTATATGCTGATGTATGCTATATCACTGCATCTAAATTTGACGACATTACTAATTTGTACAACAGAGTAAATGAGGCTATGGATAATAAAAATTGGCTAAAGTTTCGTGATCAACTTTATTTAATGGATGTTTTAGACAAAGGCGGATTTATAATAGGTTGCTACGTTGAAGAAACCTTAGTAGCTTCAGCACTTTGTGAATTGCCTAGTGGTGATTATTTAGATTATCTTTATGAAATGGGACTTACCGAAAAAGAAATAAATTCTAGTTATATATCAGGATATGTAATGGTAGACCCTCTTTACCGTGGCAATTCTCTTCATAAAATATTAATGGAAACTAGAATAAAAGAGTCTATTATCAGAGGTAAGAACTATATTGTGACTGCAATAGCTACAGAAAATATATTTAGTCTAAAAACAGTTATAAACTTAGGTTTCGAATTAAAACTACAAAAGAAAAATGAATACGGTATAACACGAAATATTCTTATGAAGCAATTAGTAAATCCATCAGAACAAGGAATAGAATTTACAGCTTGAAAAAATATATTAATAAGGAGGAGCAATATTGCTTCTCCTTATTTTTTGTTATCATTTTGCAAAATACCATTTTTTTCATATTGATTATATATAATACCTTTAAAATATTTATAATTTTATGTTTGTATTTTACAAATTAATTACAATATTGTATTATTTTCCATTTTCTTTTGACTTATATGTACATCTCCTCCTATAATTTAGTCTGAGTAGTATTTTTTACATAAGGAGGAACATATGTCTTTTTTAGAAAAATTTAAGAATAAAAAAATCGCTATTGGTATCGGTATTTTTGTAATAATATCCTTAGGTGTAGGAATATTCATTTATAATAAAAATAAACTAAATAATGATCAAATGGGTAAAACGGAAAATTACATTGAAACTTATACTATAGCTGATAATGAAAAAATATTTATAAATGGTGTTATAGTCCCAACTATATCACAAGATTTCAACCCTTCTTCTGAAGGTGAAATAAGTAAGTTAAACGTTACAAACGGAAAGATTGTTAAAGAAGGGGATCTTTTATTCACTACTAAAAATCAATCTATATTAGATGAAATAGATGGTTTAAAATCTCAAGTAAGTGAGTTAAAAAAATCAAGCACTAATAATGACCCTATTATAATAGCAGAAATAAACAAGTTAAGTGCTCAAATATCTTCACTTGATAAAAAAGCTTATTTAAATACATATGCTCCATTTGCTGGAAAAGTATATTTAAATGAGCAATCTGAAAGCATGGGTGAGGCATCTTCATTTATGACTCTTGAAAGCACTGAATTTTATATGAAAGGTCAATCTAGTGAACAAGATTTACCAAATCTCCAAATAGATGACCCTGTAGATGTATTGGTATTTTCTAATAATAAAAAACTAACTGGTAGAATAAGCTTTATATCAGATAGGCCATCAACTACACTTAATGATATGAATACAGGTGGACAAGGAAACTTATCTTACTATGATATAAACATTGCTTTTGACAATCAAGAAGGATTAGTAAATGGATTCCATGTACAAGCTTCTATAGAAGTACGTGATTCTTTAGCTAAAATACCTAAATCAGCTATATTAAAAAATGAAAAAGAAGCTTATATTTTTGAGGATTTAAATGGAATACTAAAAAAACAAGTTATAGAAATAGCTAGTGAAAATGAAGACTTTGCTGTTGTAAAATCTGGACTTGATAAAAATGATGTTATAATAAGATACCCATCACAAGATATGAAAGAAGGAGACCCTGTAAATACTGAAAATATCCCTTTAACTGAAGAAGGTACAAAAAAAACTATATCTAAAGATAAAAAAGATATGACTAAGGCTTCTGAGGAACGGGTTGGGCAATAATTTGAGAACTATAATTAAATTGGAAAATATTCAAAAGTACTATAAGGTGGGTAAAGAAAAATTTCAGGTCCTTAAATCTTTAAATTTAAATATAGAAGCTGGAGAATTCATTATGATAATAGGTAAATCAGGTAGCGGTAAAACTACATTACTTAATGTCTTAGCTTTTTTAGATAAATTTGATGATGGTAATTACATATTTAATAATGAAAATGTAACTAACTTAAATGAAAATCAAAGGTCTGTTTTTAGAAACAAAAACATCGGCTTTGTTTTTCAGCAGTTTAATTTAATAGAAACTTTAAATGTTTATCAAAATGTAGAACTTCCTCTTATTTATGATGGAATTCTTAAAAAAGTAGAAAGAGAAGAAATTGTTTCACAAAAACTAAAAGATGTTGGACTTCTAGATAAAATTAAAAGTCTACCTCTTCAATTATCTGGTGGTCAGCAACAACGTATAGCAATAGCTCGTTCATTAGTTAATAATCCTTCTCTTATATTTGCAGATGAACCTACTGGTGCACTAGATAGTGAAACTAGTATGGAAATAATGGAACTTCTTAAAAGTTTAAATGAACAAGGAAAAACTATAATAATGGTTACCCACGATAATGATTTATTAAAATATGCCACTAAAGTTGTAAAACTTAAAGATGGTGTATTATCTTTGGAGGTGTAGCCTATGAACTTAATAAAAAGCTCTTTAGCTAATTTAAAAGGACATAAACTTAGAGTATTTGTTACTCTACTTTGGATTATAATGGGTATTACTTCCGTAATACTTGTTAGTTCTATAGGTAATGGCCTAAAAAAACAAGTTTCTGATTCTGTTAATAAGGTTAATCCTAATAAAACAAGAATTTATTTTGAACCAACAGATTATAATATGATGGATATGAGTGCTTTTTTAAAGCCTTTTACTAATAGTGATATCGAAGAACTTTCTTTTACTGAAGGCGTTGAGAGAATTGGACCTAGTAAAGATGATTTTGGTATGGGCTCAATGTATTCCTCTGATGCTTCTTTTGATAAAAAAACTACTTACGTTGATATATCACAGCTAAAAAAAGATATTAAAATAAAAGCTATATCTGGTAGAAACTTCTCTATTGAAGATGAAGATAGAAAAGTTGTTATGATTGCTACGCAAAATGCTACTGATTTATTTGGTGACCCTGAAAGCGCTATCGGTAAAGGGATTACTATAAATGGTAATATATATGAAGTTATTGGCGTAGTTGATGAAAGTTCTGTAATTCCTGAAGATATTAATACTAATTATAGTTCTGATATATATCAGGAATCAGCTTATGTTACTTCATACATGCCTAAAAAAGCTTTTGATGACTTAATTAATCAATTTTCTTCTCCTCAAGAGATAAATAGCTTAGATTTAGTTGTATCAACGGGATATGATGTATTTGAAGTTGCAAATACTGTAATAAGTAAATTGTATGAACTTCACCCCGAGATAAATGGTTCATATAACACTGATGACCCAACTGAAGCTACCAAAGAACTTGATTCAATGATTTCTAAGATAAACCAATTCGTTACTCTTATAACTGCTATATCAATGTTTGTTGGTGGTGTTGGAGTAATGAATATAATGTATGTATCTGTAATGGAAAGACAAAGAGAAATAGGTATAAGGCGAGCTATAGGTGCAAAACCAAGAGCTATAATGTTCCAATTCTTAATTGAAGCAGTATTTATTACAGTGTGTGGTGGAATACTTGGTATAATAGTAGGATTTATTGTAGTTAACTACGCATCTAACTATTTACCATTTAAAGCTATTCCTAATATAAATAGTTTCTTCTTTGCAAGTATTACAACAGTTATAACTGGAATTGTATTTGGTATCGTCCCTGCAATTAAAGCTTCTAGGCTAGATCCTATTAAAGCTATATATAAATAAATTTTTGCTTAAAAATAAATAGAGTATAAATTTGCTTTTAAATTTATACTCTATTTATTTTTTGATTAATAAAATTCTACTTCTACTATTTTTCCTAAATTTATTAAAACGGTTTTTAATTCATTTAATACATATAATTTTATACTTAATTCATTTGGGAAATCTGGATTTTGATGTGCAGGATTAATCGCGCGGCCAATTATTAGCTTTATATGCGTACAATCTTCATATAACATTCTTGCTAACTTAGATGCACCATCTTCTTCATACAAAAACTTTAGATTTGTTGCATTTTTTATTTTTTCCAGCTTTTCAGTTGCCTTTCTTATGGTTAAAACCCCTTCTGTCGCAAGATCTATACCTTTTATATATCCTATAGGAGGTATGTCTTTATCAATTATGGTAAAACTTGTTCTTAATTCTTCACCTAATTCTCTAGCAACAATATTTCCAGCTGTTCCACCACATACTATTTTTTTCCCACAAGTTGACATTATCTTATCTACTATTTCGCTGTCTATATTAGGATCTATTGGAGGTCCTGAAAATATCACCGCCTTTCTTGGTCTTACTGCTTTTATAGTTGCAACTGTTGTATCATCGCCAGGTTGTTGCATATACAGTTGATCGCATGCTCCTAACAATAAATTAGTAACAGTTTTTGCTGACATATTTCTGTTAGTATTTTCTTTTAAATACTTTTCTATATCATCCCATTGCCATCCTAAGTTTAGTACTTTTCCTACTCCTGCATGAATAACTCCATCACTTACAAAAACTAATATATCTTTTTCTTCTAATTTAAACTTACTTTCTTTTATTTTTCTTCCATTTATTTCGGTCGTACTCCACTCAATTTTTTTAATTTCTCTATCACTTACAAAAAATATACTTGGATTATCAAACTCAGCTATATATGTCATACCATCATTATCAACTTTTATAATAGTAAATGTTGAATATGCTAGATTTCTTACCGCGCATACTGGAAGTGTATGTATAACAGTATCAACTACTTCTTCAATAGGTAACCCTTCCTTTAACATTGTTATGGCTATCTTAGCCGTCAACGTAGCTAGTATATTAGCCTTTACTCCACTTCCTAAACCATCAGATAATACAGCTATAAACTTTTCTTCATCATGGTAAAACTCAACTTTATCTCCACACAATTCCTCACCATATTTATTTAAACTACTACTTGCAAAATCTATAAAAAACTTCATTATATGTTACCCTCTTCTTGAATAAGTTTTTTAAGCTGAGTTAGTGTGACTTTTGTTTCTGCAGTTGTTTCCCCTAAAAGGCTTGCTATTTCTTGTGCTACTGTCATTTGTTTATTTATAACCTTTTGTGCCATATTAATAGCATCTATTTTCATATTTTGCATTTTTTCTTGTAGTTCTATATCTTTACTTATATCATCCGCAATCCATAACATAACTTGATTTTTTTCTAGCCATATTATACTTTGTATTACAGTTGCTTTATTTTGACTAAGAATTGTTCTTGATTTATATATATTTGTTTTACTTTCTTTTACTTTTTCAAAAATACCTTCTTCTAAAAACATTGCTACAGGAAGCCCCTTAGCTTTTTGTGATGATATATCAAAAAACTGTTCTGCTGCTGGATTTAATTGAACAATCTCTAATTCTCTATCTATTATAGCTATTGTATTTGGAGTCATATCAAAAATTACATTAGTTAAGGTTTCTGCCTTTTCTCTCATAAAATGTATACACATATTTATTTCAGCCATATTATTGTATACAGCTACAGCTTTTTCTTTACAAGTTTTGTATCCACAACTTCCACAGTTTAATTCATCTGATTTTTCGTATTTGCCCATATTATTTAGTATTTCTGCTAATTTTTCACTACTTGGTTGATTTAATAAAACTTCGTTGGGTAAAAATTCTTTATAAACTGATGTATTTGAAATCTTATCACTTATTTTCTTACATCCTTTAGTATTATTATCATAACAAGATTTTACATATTGTTTAAGTTTTTCCTTACGCTCATAACAGCTTACATCATCATATGGCATACCAGCACCATCGATACATCCATGTATACAACTATTCATTTCAATTAGTGTATTTTTAAACTTCCCATTTCTTACTTCTTCTAGTACTTTTATACAGTCTTTAATTCCATCTACTAAAATAATACTTCTTTTAGCATTTCCATCTTCTATTACCTTAGTCCCACCACCTATTATAGGTAATAATCTTTTTTCTTTACTTATATAATCAAATGGCTCTTCTTCTAATAATTCTAAATTAATATTTTCTTCTTTTAGCCACTTTTCTAGTTCTTCAAAAGTAAGAACAATATCTATAGAATTTTCATCATGTCCATCTGCCTTTTTAGCTAAACAAGGACCTATAAATACTACTTTAGCATCTTTTCCATACTTTTCTTTTAGTACCCTGCCATGAAATACTGCTGGAGATAATACTGGAATTATATTCTTTACAAGATCTGTATAATATTTTTCAATGAGATTATTTATCGGTGGGCAAAAACTTATTATATATGTATCATCACCAGGTTTATTTGCATACTTTTCATACTCATCTATTATTGGATCTATAGCTGAAACTGTTTCTTCTATGTAATCAAACCCTAACGATTTTAAAGCTTTAGGAAGTTTATTACTATCTTTTCCAAAAACAGACGCAAAGCTTGGTGCTACTGATGCTACTACCTTTTTTCTCCCATTTATATAGTGTTTTACCATTTCTTTTTCAGACTTTATTAACTTAGCATTTTGCGGACATCTCTTAAAGCACTTACCACAAACAATACATCTTTCTTTTATAATTTGTGCTTGTTCATTTTCAACTTTAATAGCATGTACAGG
>NZ_DATIRC010000381.1:0-1619 GCF_035470145.1 Romboutsia sp. | reverse complement strand
TTATCTTCATCAAACTGAACTGATTCTGGTATGCCACCAAAAATTTGTCTTTTCCAAATTTCTTTTCCTGTGAATCTATTGACTGCATACATAAACTCGTTCCCAGGTTCATGACAATGTGTGGATGTCCCCATATAGATTACATCATCATCGATTATTGGGCCTACATAACCGGGTCCTGTTTCTTTACTCCATAATATTTCTCCATTCGTTGTATTGATGGCAAAGAGTTTATCGTGACCGTCACCGTGGGTGCTGCAGGATCCCACATAGGCGATGCCATCAAGAAACGTCACAGCTGATTCTTCATAATTTGTGCCGGTAGTATTTGCTTTCCATAGAAGCTCTTGTCCAATTGCTCTACCCTCGATATCAAGTGTTATCATGACATTGGGATAATCATATATTATTGGGGCAATAAAGCTATCTTGTGTATATGTTAACAGATCTTTTGAAACACCCATTAATGAAAAAAAACTTGTGGAAAAGAGTAAGATTGTGAAAATTATCATTGAAACGTTCTTTTTTTTATCCATTTATTCCTTCCTTTAACATATCGCTTATTGGTTCAGTGTTTTTAAAAGATAAGGGTCAAAAGCTAAAAAATCAATTTCTTATTAAGATTAAAAAATTTAAATGATTTTATCAGTGGATTGTTAAGGGGCAGAGACTGGGTTGATAGTTTAGTACCAACTGCATAATTTTTTGCAATTCTCACCTCTAGTAATTATTGCCCTTTTCGGAAACATTAGACTCCCTCTATTTTAGGGGATTTAAATAGGATTTATGATAAGGGGGACAAATAGCCTTTTGTCTAACCCAGAAATAGCTAAAATGAATAAATTAGATACATCTATTTTATCTCTTTTTTCTTGAATTCAATTCTTTTTCCAGATTCAATTCATTATATTCTTTATTAATAAACAGAGGTATCGAAAAAATAATTATCAATACAATATACCAAAGCCAACCAAAACTTAAAGCGTCGCTCCTTAACCTATCCCAAATATTAACTGATAATAATGTGGTCAACATCGTTACTATTATAATACTCTTCAATTGGTAATATTTTATTTTATAAGGTTTAGAAAAATATTCTTTCAGCGTCATATCAAACACATATCCCAATCAGCTATATTTATATGTAGTCAAGTTTTATCATTAAGATTAAAATCCTTTATAATATTTTTTTGTACAGTATCTCTTTTTTATAGTTGATTGATTTTTCATATGTGGGTGATTTAAGTGACTGAATGGACTTTGATTTCGATAGCAATAATTTCACTACTAGTTTTAATAGGAATTATTTTGCTATTGATAGTTTGGAGGAAGAGAGGAATAGTCGGGGAGCCTAATTATCAGGTGTTCTTCACGCTTGGGATTGTTTGGTTGCCTGTAGGTGTCGTTTTTATGTTGGCTGTTAATCCTGCGATAGGTTTTGCTTTTATGGGAATGGGTATAGGATATCTAGCGATTGGTTTAGCAAATAGGGACAAATGGGAAAAGAAAAAATAAACAGTGCAAAAGAATTGATATACAGAAATACTTGGATGGCGAAATTTATACCCGCACACTGCATCAAATACTAACTATCATCGATAACAAAAAAGACGAGATTA
>NZ_DATIRC010000380.1:0-1597 GCF_035470145.1 Romboutsia sp. | reverse complement strand
TTGATTAAGGAGGAAAAATGAAAGATTTAACATTCATTGAATTTTATATTCTAGTTGTAATATTGTTATGGAGTTTTCTACTAATTGCTACATTATATATTGTAAATACGCGGCGATTGGAAAAGAGGGGGTATAAAGAAGAATACATAAATTTTATTAAGAAGGATACAAAGAAAAGAAATATAGGCATCGCGGTCGTCATGCCGATACTTGGAGGTTTATCAGCATTTATTATTTGGATTTTTACAGGGGAAATAAACAGCTTTCAAAATTTAATTTACATAGCGCTTTTGTGGATAATATTAATTATTCCATTTCCTATCTTAGATTTAAGGCAAACTCAAAAGAATTATAAAAATCTGGCGATTGAGACAAATTCAGAAGTGTTATTTGATTTTAATCACAGAATATTACACTTAATATTTAGACCATATATTGAAATTTTGGCTGCTATTTTAGTCATATCTTACTTCATTTTATTTATAATGCCATTTCATATCGTATTTATACATATTTTCTTATTATGGGCATTATATTCAGTAGGTAGATATTCAAAATACTTAACTGCACCTCAACTTAAGGACGGATATATCTATCTTTATGTATTTATAATGATAAACCAGGCACTGATTATTTTTCATATCTTCAATGAGGTAATATCGAGATCCGGTTGTGAAGAATGTCTCTCCGCGTTAGGATATTCATTGGGTATTATTATTGGAGGTTTACTACTTATAAAATTCATCTACTATATTTTTTCATTCCCTAAATTCAACCTAAGACTAAATCTCCAGTAATTATGAAAACGTTAATAGATCAAATAAACTGTTTACGTTTCTTACAATGTGTAGATAAATGTTATCAGGAAATTGACCAGAAATAATTACAAAATTTATTGTAATTAATAGAACTAAAGAATGAAACTTACTGCATTACAATGGAAGGAATTAACAATTTCAACTAAGACTGATAAATAAAATCAGGAGTGTATGAAATGAAAAGGGTTATTGCACTTATTATTATAGTTACTCTATATGGTTGTAATTCCGCTCAGAAACAGCCCGACAAAATAAAGTTAGAGTTTCGTGTAGCAGAAACGCAGCCTGGCCCGGGATTAAAAGAGATGTCAATGTACAAAACCGGAGATAGATTTTATGTGCATAACAAAATATTACTGACAAATGATGATATTAAATCTGCCCGGTTTACCTTATGGCAAAATCACCCTGGTATTAAATTGAGCATGACCGATTCAGGCAAAGCTAAATGGGCGTGTATTACTGAACAAAATATTGGCAAAAATATAGGAATGATCCTGGATGGGAAACTGGTATGTGCGCCATTAGTTCGGGCAAGAATTGATGTTGGAATTGCAATTATAAATGGATTATTTGCTGAAAAAGAAGCCAGGAGAATTGCCGCAGGTTTGTTGAGTGAATGAACTCCTGGTGTCTTTGATGGGGAAATAATAGGGCTACTGTAACCAAATGATTTATCCCGGATAGTTGGGAATTTTAACATCATGCATTATTAATTTTAAATGAAAGACGGAACACTATTTCATAAAGTTCAATCAAACGAAAATAATTTTATTGAG
>NZ_DATIRC010000379.1:0-3957 GCF_035470145.1 Romboutsia sp. | reverse complement strand
AAAGAGAGGATATTATGAGAATAAATAAAAAATCATTAAATTTTTTTGCATTTACATCTCCATGGACGATTGGATTTGTGTTCCTTACCGTTATTCCAATACTAAGTTCACTTTTAATAAGCTTTATGGAATGGGATGTGTTATCAGTTCCTAGATGGGCTGGTTTAGCAAACTATAAAGATATATTTAAAGACCCTTTATTTTATAAATCACTAAAAGTAACTATTTCTTATACTTTACTTAGTGTTCCTACTCAAGTAATAATATCATTATTTGTAGCATTACTACTTAATTCAGATATAAAAAATATGAATGTATATAGAACGATCTACTATTTACCAGCAGTAGTATCAGGAGTCGTTGTTTCTCTATTATGGGCATGGATGTTTAATCCTGAGTTTGGGCTATTAAATAATATTTTAAGCATATTTAGGATACAAGGTCCACAGTGGATTTATGATGAAAATTGGGTATTGCCTTCATTAGTAATAATGAGTATTTGGGGAATCGGTGGAGGTATAATAATATATCTATCTGGATTACAAAGTATACCAACACAATTATATGAAGCAGCGAAAATAGATGGTGCGAATTTCTTTCAAAAGCTTATAAATATTACTATACCTGGAATGAGCCCTATTTTACTCTTCTCAGTTTTAACATCAATAATAGGATCCCTACAGACATTTACTCAAGCATATGTAATGACAGATGGAGGACCTAACCATTCATCTTTATTTTATGCTTTTTATGTGTACAAACATGCATTTGTATGGCATGAAATGGGAAAAGCATGTGCATTGGCATGGATTTTATTTATTGTTATATTCAGCATATCTATTTTAGTATTAAAGCTATCTTCCTCTAAAGTATATTATGAAGCAAAAGAAGGGGGAGAGATAGTATAATGGAAGAAATAAAAATATATAAAGAAAAAACTAAAACATATAATAAAATAAATAAAAATAAAGTAACTAAGGGTTTTGTATATATACTTTTAGTAATAGGAGCGATTTGTATGTTGTTACCATTTTTATGGATGATATCAACATCCTTAAAAGATCCTTTAAAAGTATACGAGATTCCTATAAAATGGATACCAGAAAATCCTAATTTCGATAATTACAAGAGATTATTCACAGAATATAAATTTCATAAATACATATTTAATACTTTGTTTTTAGCAGCTATAAATATTATAGGAAATCTTTTTTCTTGTTCATTAGTTGCATATGGATTTGCATGTGGAAAATTCAAGTATAAAAAGCAAATGTTTATATTAATATTAGCTACAATGATGTTACCTGGAGAGGTAGTTTTTTTTCCACAGTTTTTACTGTTCAATTTTATTGGATGGTATGGTAGCTTAAAACCATTATGGGTTCCTTCTTTCTTTGGTAATGCATTTTATATATTTTTGCTTAGACAGTATTTCTTAACAATACCATCTGAACTTATAGATTCTGCAAGAATAGACGGATGCAGTGAGTTTAAAATATTTTATAAAATTATTCTACCTCTTTCAAAGCCTGCAGTAATTACAGTAGTTCTATATACATTTATGGGAATATGGAATGATTTTTTCGCCCCTCTTATATACATAGTAAACGAAAATCAAAGAACTGTAGGAGTGGCTTTAAACTATTTAAAAAATACATATGAAGGAACAAGCTCTATTCCTATAACCATGGCAGCATCTATAATTTTAATAATACCATGCCTATTATTATATTATTTTGGTCAGAAATATTTTGTAAAAGGAATTACATTTAAAGGAGTAGACAAATAAGGAGGAGATTTATATAAAAAAAATTATAGATTATTTATATGAAAAAGAGTATCGATTAGTATGTCCAATAGGAATGGGAGAAAAAGATTTTGATTTTTTATGCTTAGGTCGTATAGAATTTGCTAAGGCGCTAGGATTTAAAACTTTAATAGAATCAAATGGTCTAGAAGCTATAGTTGAAAATCAAATACAAACCTTGGAGGATGTAGAAAATTTAAAAAAACGTAGATACTTTAATTATGATTATTTTAAAAAAGAGCTTGAATATTTTAAAAAAAAGAAAGAAAAAATGACTCAACCATTAGGTGGAGGGTGTTTTGGACCTCTAACAATAGCATCTAGTATAATAGGTATTTCACAAGCTAATAAAATGGTAATAAAAAATCCAATAATTTTAAAAGAGTTAACAAGTTATATAAATGAATTTATGATAGAGTTTGCAATAGAAGAAGAAAAATTAGGAGCGGATTTCTTTTGGATAGCGGAACCAGTAGCATCTTTATTTTCACCAAAATTATTTAATGAGTTTTCAGGAGACTTTTTAAAAAAGATATTTGATAGTATAGAAATACCAGGGTTTTTGCATGTATGTGGAAAGACTATAAAACATACAGAATATATGGTGAAAACAGGTGCTCAGGTATTAAGTATAGATTATGTAACTGATATAGTTGAAAATATAAGAATAATTCCAGAAGATGTAGTTATAATGGGAAATATTAATCCTATAACCTTATATAAGGGAAGTCGTGAAGAAGTAGCAGATGAAGTCAATAAGCTTAATTATGAATTAAGAAATTATAAAAATTTCATTATGAGTACAGGATGTTTAATACCAAGTAAAACTTCTATAGAAAATGTTAATTTATTAGTAGACTTAACAAGAAACTATGAGTTGGTATCAAATAAAGATTTTAGAGAAATAAGAAAGCTTATGGATTTAAGCCTTAATGGTTTTAAATTAGATTTGATTGAATATATAGAAGGTAATAAAGTGAGAAATTATTGTATAAACGAGGCGATAAAAGAAACTGAACTTATGTTAGGAAATAATGATGAGAAATATGAAAATATATTAGATTGTATAAATGTTTTGAAATCTACATTATGACTTTGGCTATTTTTAATTATCGATAGTGGGCAAATATTAAATATATTTAATATTTGCCCACTATTTTTCTGCGCACTTGTTATAATATATTTAATCTTAAAATTTTTAGGATGTTAGTTTTAGTGATTTATATAAATAATATGCATTTAAATGGAGGTGATGCATTTGCAACTTCAGCAACTAAGATACTTAATAGAAGTAGCGGAAACTAAATCTATGAATAAGGCTGCACAAAATTTATTTATATCACAACCTAATTTAAGTAACTCTATAATGAGCTTAGAAGAAGAATTTAACATAAAGATATTTGAAAGAACAAATAGAGGCGTAGAAATTACAAAAGAAGGAAGAGATTTTTTATCACATGCAAAATGTATTATAAATCAAGTTAACAATATAGAGAATATATACAATGATTTATCTAGAGAAAAGACTTTTGTATTACAAATATCTAGTGCAAAAGCATTTAATTTATCCAATATATTAAGTGAAATTTATAATAATATTGACTGTAAAAATATAAAAATATCTTTAAATGAAACTCATAAAGAAAATGTTATAAAAGATGTAGCTAATATGAATTCAGAGATAGGAATGCTTATATTTTCAAATATTCAAGAAAGATTATGGAGAAATATATTAGAAGTAAATAAGTTAGAGTTTAATGAAATAGCTAAAGATAAGATGTATATTTATGTAGGAAAGAATAACCCATTATATAATAAAGATGTAATACATGCTCATGAATTAAAGGATTTCATTTGTGTATCTTTGGTCGAGGATCAAGTATCATCATCTATTGATAGTATAGAACTAGATACAATTGATATTTTAAATAAAGATAGGTCTATATATTTAAGCGACAAGGAAACTATAATTAATTTCATATCAAAAACAGATGCATATTCATTAGGTTCAGGATGGAATAATGTAAATAAAAGGGAAGGTATAAAGGCAATACCTTTTGCTGATGATAGTATAGATTTTAGTATTGGATGGATTAAAAGAAAAAGAGAAGAATTATCAGATGAAGCTAAAATGTTTTTAGAAATAGTAT
>NZ_DATIRC010000378.1:0-8257 GCF_035470145.1 Romboutsia sp. | reverse complement strand
TTCATTTTTGACTATTTTATTATCTTTTTTTAATATTGTCAATATATTTTAGATAAATATATTCAATTTCTATTATTTAACTTTAATTATATGATAAATTTTTCTATATTTTTTATTATAAATCAAATCCTCTAGCTATTTTATTTATTGCAATTTGTTTATCCTTACTATCTATAGCACATGTTATTCTTATTTCAGATGTAGTTATAAGCTTTATTCCTATATTATTTTCATTAAATATCTTAAATACCTTAGAGGCTACACCATGAGTATTTTTCATTCCAAGGCCTACTAGAGAAAACTTTGTAATATTATTATCTATAACTACTTCCTCATCACTTGCATAGCTAGATACTATAGATTTACATTCATTTAGTTCTTCTTTAGGTATTGTGAAAGATACACTTATCTTTTCATCAACTGGTGCAGTTTGACTTATCATATCTACACTTATTCCCTTATTTGCAATATCCTCAAATAGGCTAGCAATATTATTTGAATTAAAATCCTTTATAGTTATAGATGTATCCTCATCGCTAGTAGCTAAACCTGTTATTACCTTACCTTCTAATTTCATTTCTTTTCCTCCCCTTATATAAGTTCCTTTTTCTTTCCCACATGAAAGACCGACATAAATTTCTATTCCATGCTTTTGAGCCAGTTCTATACTTCTTGAGTGCATTACTTGTGCTCCCGAGCTTGCTAATTCTAACATTTCTTCATATTCGATTTCTTGTAACTTTTTTGCATCTTTATATTTTCTAGGGTCTGTAGAATAAATACCATCTACGTCAGTATAAATTTCGCATTTACCATTTAACTTTACCGCTAAAGCTACAGCAGATGTATCTGACCCCCCTCTACCAAGAGTCGTTATATCACCCTTATCATTTACACCTTGAAACCCAGTTACTATTACGACTTTTCCTTCTTCTAAACTTTTTTCTATTTTACTAACATCTATATCATCAATTTGTGATTTCCCATGAGAACCACTAGCGCTTATTTGTAATTGATATGCACTATAGCTTATCGAATCGCAGCCTAATGAATTAAGAGCCATGGCTAAAAGTGATGCTGATATCATTTCTCCTGTTGACATTAATACATCTAATTCTCTTTTGCTTGGCTTTTCTGTTATACCATTTGCTAGTTTTATATAATCATCTGTAGTATCGCCCATGGCTGATACTACTACCACAATTTTAGAATTTTGTTTTTTTCTTTGTATTATATTTTTAGCAATTGATTTTATTTTATCAGTACAACTGACAGAACTTCCTCCATATTTTTGAACTACTACATCCATATTTTATCCCTCCATTAAATCAAATGATTCGTCCACATTTGAAATATAATTTCCTTCAATATAAAAAAATGCCCAAAGGAATACTTTGGACATTTTTACACTCAAAGTAAACCTTGTAGCTCCCCACTTAAGAATAAGTGACAGCCGTGCATATATTATATGCAAAGCCAGAAAATTTATTTACCAACAAACTTTCTTCGGCTGTAATTCCTTTCCTCAATCATCATCGCTCGCCAGCTATTATTGAGTACTTATAATTACAGCACCTCTACCCTAGGTTCATTATTTATATTAATATAGTTTTATCACATTATTTAGACTTTTTCAACTTTTTTTTATTTGCTTATTATTTGGAATTTTTAATTTTTATTCTTGACATATATCATATATATACGTATAATCAATATCAAATAAATTAATAAATTTTTCAAAGGAGATTTAAAAATAATGAATACTAATACAATCCTACAATTAACAAAACTTAATATGTTTTATTATAGCTATTTTAGATAGGTTTGTATTTATGATATAAAGTAATTTCATCATAGATACAAACCATGAAGTTTGTATCTATGATGGCTAATTTGTGTAAAATAAATTTGGTCACATAGATAATCACTATGTGACCTTTTTTTAATCCTAGGCATAAAAAGGTCATGTAGTGTAACTATGTGGCCTTTTTTATTTATATATAATAATATTTAGGAGGAAAATTTAAATGAGTGAAAAAATATCTCATAACAATGATAGAGAAACTTTCTCTTCAAAATTTGGATTTATAATATCTTGCATTGGTGCCGCTTTAGGTTTAGGTAATATTTGGATGTTCTCTTATAGACTAGGTACATACGGTGGCGCTGCATTTTTAATTCCATATTTCTTATTCGTATTTTTCCTTGGTACAACAGGTTTAATAACTGAATTTACATTTGGTAGAACTTTCAGAGCAGGCTCTATTACTGGTATAAAAAAAGTATTCAAAAGTAGAAATTTAAAAGGTGCTTCTTTAGTTTCATCTATTCCAGTTATTGGTTTAACAGGTATTTTAATGTTTTACTCTATAGTAATTGGGTGGATTTTAAAATATTTTGCTTTAAGTGTTACTGGAGAAATACAAAGTATCGATACTACTACTTACTTTGATTCATTTGCAGGAACAACAGCTTCTATACCTTGGTTTTTATTAGCTATGCTAATCACTTTATTAATAGTTTGCTTAGGTGTTTCTAAAGGAATTGAGAAATTAAATAAAATAATAATGCCTTTATTACTTTTATTATTTATATTACTTACAATAAGATCTATATCTTTACCTGGGGCAATGGCTGGTGTTGAATACTTACTTAAGCCAAGATGGGGAGTTTTACTTAATATGGAAACATGGATTATGGCACTTGGACAAGCATTTTTCACTGTTTCTCTTACAGGTTGTGGTATGGTTGTTTACGGTAGCTACACGAATGATGAGTTTGATATAATTTCATCTTCTTTCTCTACTGCTTTATTTGATACTATAGCTGCTCTTTTGGCTGCTTTTATGATAATGCCTGCTGTATTTGCTTTTGGACTTGATCCAGCTGCTGGACCATCACTTTTATTTATTACTGTTCCATCTATATTTAAATCAATGGCTTATGGAAATATTTTAAGCATTTTATTTTTCTTAAGTATAATACTCGCTGCTATTTCATCTTCTGTAAGTATGCTAGAAGGCCCTGTTGAAGCTATAATATCTATAAGCAATTTAAGTAGAAAAAAAGCTTCTGTGTTAGTAGCTGTAGTTTGTTTTATACTTGCACTTCCACTTACTACTGATATTGATAAATTCAATTCATTTGCTAATTTTATTACTATAATTGTTTCTCCTACTGGAGCTATGATTGTTGCTATTGTTTCTTTCTTCTTGTTTAAAGGTGATATTTTAGAAGAAGTGAATAAAGGTGCTAAAAGGCCTTTAGGTAATTGGTTTATTGTTTTTGGAAGATGGGTGTTTGTTCCTGTTACGGTTATTGTCATTATACTTGGTGTTATTTATGGTGGTATTGGGTAAAATGATTCATTAATAATAAGGGGGCGTGAATCACGACCCCTTATTTATGAATATATATTAAAGGATACCTTTGTTTAATGTTTTATATTAAATAAAACTTATCTACACTTTTTTCTATATGCTATTTTTCATAATCTTACGTATACTGTGTAAACCTATTTCGCAACGATTTCCCCAAGCATCAAGAAATTCATCATCTCTCATTACACAAACTATTTCACAATTATTAGAACAGTGGTCACAATCTTTTCCTGAAGTTGTAAATTTCATTTCTTTAACACCGAAATTAAAAGTTTTTTCTTTACCAGATTTTTTTGCTAAAATGGCAGCTCCTAAAGCACCCATTAAATGTCCATTTTCATCAACATGTACTTCTTTCCCTACAGATTCTTCAAAAGCCTTAATAACTCCTAGATTTTTACTAACTCCGCCTTGAAAAACTATTGGAGATTTAATATTTTTACCTTTTCCAACATTATTTAGGTAATTTGTAACAACTGCTTTACAAAGTCCAGCAATAATGTCTTCTTTACTATGACCAATTTGAGCTTTGTGAACTAAGTCAGATTCTGCAAAAACGGTACAACGGCCTGCAATTTTAGTTGGATTCTTAGAACGTAGTGCATAATCTCCTAGTTCTTCAATTCCAATTCCAAGACGCTTAGATTGTGATGATAAAAATGACCCAGTTCCTGCTGCACATAAAGTATTCATGGCATAATCAGTTACAATTCCGTTATCCATAATTATAATTTTACTATCTTGTCCACCTATTTCAAATATAGTTCTAGCCTCAGGATAAATAGAAAGTGTTCCAATAGCATGAGCTGTAATTTCATTTTTTACTACTTGAGCATCTAAAATACTACCTATAAGTTCTCTAGCCGATCCAGTAGTTCCAACAGATACTACCTCAATATCTTCTCTTAATTGTATTTGTAAATCTTCTAAAACTCGTTTAACTCCATTAATAGGATTTCCTTCTGTCCAAAGATAAGTTTTTGCCAAAATTTTATTATCTTCGTCAACAATAACACCTTTAGTAGATATGGATCCTATATCAATTCCTAAGTACCCCTTTTCCATTATATTTTCTCCTTTCTCATGATAAGCATATCATAAAAAGCCTCAAGTCTTGTTTTTATACCTGTTTCAGAGGTTTGAGTATCAAAACTAAAGTATAATACTGGAATATTATAATCTCTACTTACCCTTTGTACTGGTGGCATAGAGTTAACCTCAGGAGTACATCCAAATGGCTTAATATGAATAATTCCATCAAATCCCGATTCTGCTAGTTGTTTTGTCCTTGCCACACTATCAGTTCCATCAGCTCCAATAGCATACTTTAAATATGGATTTGCATATTTTATTAATTTTTTCTCATTATGATCTTTTGAGAACAATAAATAAGAAATAGTAATGAATCTTTTGACTTCTATTCCCTTTTTTGCCATCTCTTTTTCTATAAAATAACTACTAAACGGCTCCATTAAAACATATAATTCCCCTACAATACCAACTCTTAATGGATTTTTAGGTTTATCTATTGGAATTTGTTCAAATTTAAATTTATATTCGTTATATATATTTTTTACTTCTTTTGTATTGTTTGTTTTACTTAAATCACTATGAAAGCTTTTTTCTAATTTTTCAAAACTACCTTCATTAACTTCAAATCCTATATTTTCTCTAATATATTTTTCAATATCGTCAATTGCATTTACTTGTTCTAAAGCTAGTTTAAATGCTGAATAAAATTGTCTAAAATTCAATTTAGGATTTATCTTTTTAAATTCTTTATAATAAGCAATAGGACTGACATTACTAGTATCAACAAGGCTAAAAAACTCAAAATCATACCCTAAATCTTTTAGAATTTGTTCTTGAACTTCTCCATAATATCCAAAGCGGCAGCCACCACCTGCTTGAATTAAAAAATTTGCTCCATTATCTAAAGCTTCTATATAATTTCCTAAATTGTATTTAAAAGGAACACAAACAAAATCAGGACTATTTTTAGCACCTAAATCTATTGTTTTTTTAGTTATCGGTGGTGCTAAGACAACTTTTCCTTCTAAAGTATTTTCAATTAGCTTTGTAATTGGAGTATGATAGTTACCTATATGAGGAAAGCTAATAACCTTCTCCTTATTATTACTCATACTTACATCTCTCCTGTCTTACAAGTTCTTCATTATCTTGTTTCTTCATATTAATTATGTCAATAAAGCTTTCCAATCGAGTATGTAGTCCTGCCTCTCCTTGTAATTCATCTAATACAATAGTAATGATAGGTATATCTTTAATTTTTCTTTGACATAATTCATTAACTAAAGAATCAGGTCCACATGGGAAAGCTACTAAAAAAATAATACCGTCAATTTTATCTTTATAATGTTCAATGGCTCCTACTAACTCTTTATTATAACTCCAATATAACCCTGAAGATATTTGTTTTGATTTTTGTTTAGCCGTACCTTCATCCAAAACGTCTGCATATATAGGACAAGTATCAAGTTGCTTTAGATATTTAACAATTGGCTGTCCTATAAATTCGTCGTAAATATTATACGGATGAGAAACAACTAGTATTTTTAATTTATTATTTTGTTCTAATAATTCTTCTTGATAAGCTTCCATTTTCTTATTTTCAAGTTTCTGAGATTTTTTTGCTTTTTTATATGCGTTATAAATTTTCATAGGATTTTTGGTGAAATTTAAGCCCATTTTATAAAAACCTGAAAATTCCCTACTTCCATTTTCAACATCTAGGTTATAATCTAATAAATTTATATCATCAAATGTGTTTTTTACTATATCATAAAGTGCATGGAATTTTGTACAAGTAGATTCATTTTTTCCATAGCTGACAATTCGAGGAACCAATATATAATCAGCTTTTCCCCTTAGATAATTAACGTGTCCCATAAAAATTTTTGCTGATAAACAACTTTCATCTATTGAATTAGCAATACCATCATCTAATAACTTCTTTGTAGTTTTGGGACTTAATACAATGTCACAGTCAAGTTCTTTAAAAAAATTTTTCCAAAGAACACTGTGTTTATAATAAAGTAATGCCCTTGGAATACCAATAGTATACTTTTGACTTACACTCATTAATTTCAACTCCTATATTCTTTCCTGTTACTTCCAATCCTGTTTTAGTATTGTCAATATTCAAATAAAATAAACCTCTATTATAAAATAGAGGTTTCATATTTTTAATCTTTATTCTTCACAACTTTATAGGTAACTATATAAGAACAACTTAGCCCTAATACTATCCCTCCCAATATATCTGTAGGATAATGGACAAATAAATACATTCTAGAAAAAGCCATAAGTCCTGCTAAAATCATAACAGGTATTTTATATTTCTTTATTAAGATTCCTATAACCCCTGCAACTGCAAATGATGAACCTGTATGTCCTGAAGGAAAAGAATAAGATGGTGGTTTTTCTATTAATAATTGAATATTTGTAAGTTTATAAAAAGGTCTAGGCCTTTGTACTATATTTTTTAATATTCCCTCTCCTATAATAGTACTCAGCGTTAATGCTAAAAGAGATAAAACACCTACTTTTCTATACTTTTTACTAATCATTAGTATTAAAGATATTATAATCCAAATCATACCACTATCCCCTAGAGATGTTATACTGGGCATAATCTTATCTAAAATAGGGTTTTGTACGTTATTATTAATAAATTCAAGTATCGCTATATCTATTTTTTGAATCATATTTTCCTCCCCTAATTATACAATCTTTTATTAATTTTACTATAAAAAACATAATTACAGTAGTATTAAATTTCATTTTCTAATATAGTTCTAATTTTTAGATAATACTTATCTAATTGTATTCTCTTATTATGTAACTATAAAATAAATTATAAATTTAGGGTATGTAAAGTGGAAATTAAAAATATTATAAAAAATTCAAATAAAAAAAGCAAGTAATATACTTAGCTTTACAACTTAAGTATATTACTTACCTAATAAATTCTACTCATATACTGAATACTTATCCCATATTTGCTCTAAATCATCAAAGTGTTGCTTTATATCTTCTTTTTCTTTCATACCTACAGCTATTACAAGTGCATTTGCTATGCTTAAAGCCGGAACTAATGAATCAACAAATGATGCCATATTACTTTTTACTAAAAGAGTATTGTCTGCAAGTGATGCCACTGGTGCAAATAAGCTATCTGTTAGAGATATTATATGAGCTCCTTTTTCTTTAGCATAACTTACTATTTGATATGATTTTTTAGAATATCTTGGGAAACTTATAGCTATTATAACATCCTCTTCATTAATTCTAACTATTTGCTCAAAGGCATCTCCCATATCCATTCTAATTATGTGAACATTATCAAGTATTATATCTAAATAAAATCCTAAATATTGAGCTATTGTAAAAGAACTTCTCATACCTAGTATATATATTTTTCTTGCTTTTAATAATTTAGTTGCAGATTCTTCAAAAGCCTTTTTATCAATTTCGTCTAAAGTGGTTCTTATGTTGTCCATATCACTTTTTAATACTTTATTAAGTATAGTATAGTCATCACTATACTCTTTTGCCATTTCTACTCTTTGCACTGTTGTTAATTTATTTTTTATTAATTCTTGAAGCGCTGCTTGCAATTTTGGATACCCTGAGTATCCTAGTGCATTTGCAAATCTAACAACTGTTGATTCACTAACGCCTACAGTGTCTCCTAATTTGCATGCTGTCATAAATGCAACTTTATCATAATTTGCTAAAATGTATTGTGCTATTAATTTTTGTCCCTTACTAAACCTTGGGTATTGAGCTTGGATATCCGTTATTAATTTTTTACTATCCCTTAAATCTTTAGTATCATGCATATATATCTCCTT
>NZ_DATIRC010000377.1:0-3288 GCF_035470145.1 Romboutsia sp. | reverse complement strand
TAAATAAAGAAGAAGTTATAAAAATAGAGCCAAATGTAAACAAAAACGTAACTAGCGCTCTTTTATGTGAGGTAGCTGGTATAGTTTGTCCATTTAATTTAAATGTAGCACTTATGGAAAATGCAATAAACAATGGAGTAGAATTGAATTTACAAGCAAAAGTTATAAATATACAAAAACAAGAAGATCATTTCGATATACAACTTTTAAATAAAGAAACTATTAAATCAAAATACGTAATAAATGCAGCTGGAGTTTATGCTGATAAAATAAACAACATGATAGGTGGAGATGAATATTACATCATACCTAGAAAAGGTCAATATAAAGTACTAGACAAAAGTGAAGGGAAAATAGTAAATCATGTATTATTCCAATGCCCAACAAAAAAAGGAAAAGGTGTATTAGTTACAAAAACTGTTCATGGAAATTTATTAGTAGGACCAAATGCTACAGTAGTTGAAGATAAAGAAGATATATCTACAACTAGAGATGGTATAAATGAAATCGTAGAAGATTCAAGAGAAAGTCTAGAAAATATAGATTTTAGAAAAACAATAACATCTTTTTCAGGGTTAAGAGCAACTCCAAATACAGGAGATTTTATGATATTTGCATCACAAAAATGTAAAAACTTTATAAACGTAGGTGGAATAGAATCCCCAGGACTTGCATCAGCGCCAGGAGTAGCAAAATATGTAGTAGAATTACTTCAAAATGAAGGATTAAATTTAGTAGCAAATGAAAACTTTAATCCAATAAGAAAGAAAAATAAGCCATTTGCACACATGAATAATGAGGAAAGAAATGAAATTATAAAAGAAAATGAAAATAATAAAAAAATTATATGTAGATGTGAAAGTGTAACAGAAGCTGAAATAATAGATGCAATACACAGACCATGTGGTGCAAGAACTGTTGATGGAGTAAAAAGAAGAGTTAGACCAGGAATGGGAAGATGCCAAGGAGGATTCTGTGGTCCTAAGGTAATTGAAATATTAGCAAGAGAGTTAAATATAACTGTAGAAGAAGTACTAAAAGATTATGAAAAGTCAAACATGGTAGTAGGAAAAGTAAAAGAATTAAGGGGTGAGTTAGTTGAAATATAATGTAGTAGTAGTTGGGGGAGGACCTGCAGGACTTGGTGCTGCGCTAGAAGCTAAAAGAAATGGTGCAAAAGATGTACTTATAATAGAAAGAGATAGAGAATTAGGTGGAATACTTAACCAATGCATTCACAATGGATTTGGACTACATGAATTTAAAGAAGAACTAACAGGTCCAGAATATGCTCATAGATTTATAGAAATGGCAAAGAAAGAAAATATAGACTATATGTTAAACACTATGGTACTTAATATAAATGAAGATAAAACTATAGAAGCTTTAGGAGAAGAAGGACTAATAAATATTAAAGCAGATGCAATAGTTTTAGCAATGGGATGTAGAGAAAGAACAAGAGGAGCTATAGATATACCAGGATATAGACCAGCAGGAGTATACAATGCAGGAGCAGCACAAAGACTTAGTAATATGGAAGGATACATGGTAGGAAAAGAAGTAGTTATATACGGATCAGGTGACATTGGACTTATAATGGCTAGACGTATGACATTAGAAGGAGCAAAAGTTAAAGCAGTAGTTGAAGTTAATCCTCATTCAAGTGGATTAACTAGAAATATAGTTCAATGCTTAGATGACTTTGATATACCACTAATGTTAAGCACTGGTATAACTAATATACATGGAAAACAAAGAGTAGAAGGTATAACACTTTCTAAACTAGATTCAAATAGAAATCCTATAAAAGGAACTGAAGAATTTATACCATGTGATACAGTTTTATTATCAGTTGGACTTATACCAGAAAATGAATTAAGTGTTGAAGCTGGTGTAAACTTAGATACAAAAACTAGTGGACCAATAGTAAGAAATACTATGGAAACAAATATAGATGGAGTATTTGCATGTGGTAACGTTGTTCATGTACATGACTTAGTAGACTTTGTTACAAAGGAAAGTAGAATAGCAGGAAAAAATGCAGCACTATATGTTTTAAACAAATTAAAAAATAATTCTACAGTAAGTACTGTAGCAAACGAAGGTATTTCATACATTGTTCCTCAAAATATAGATATAAACTGTGATGAAGATGTTAACTTATTTATGAGAGTAAGAAATATTTATAAAAATAAGAAGTTAGTTGTAAGAAGTGATGATAAGGTGATTTTAGAAAAGAAAAGAATTCATATGATACCATCTGAAATGGAAAATATTAAAATAGGTAAAGATTTATTTAAAAATATTACAGGTAATATAACTGTAAGTGTAGAGGAGGCTTAAGTATGGCTAATATAACTTGTATAGTTTGTCCAATGGGATGTCCATTGGTAGTAACTAAATTAGATGAAGGATATAAAGTAGAAGGAAATACTTGTAAAAGAGGAGAAAAGTACGGAGTAGAAGAATTAACTAATCCTAAGAGAGTTATAACTACAACTGTAAGATTAGATAAGTCATATTTAAACTTACTTCCTGTTAAAACTAATGATTCTATTCCTAAAGGTATGATATTTGAGATAATGGAAGAATTAGATAGAGTTAAGGTAAGTGCACCAATTAGTGTTGGTGATGTTATAGTTGAAAATATCTTAGGTACAGGAGTTAATATTGTAAGTGCTAAAACTGTAGAAGTTTTTAATGGATAGGAGATGACATTTGTCATCTCCTTTTTCTTGAGCAGCTATATAATCATATTACCTGTAAGATAGATTTAGATAATATAAGAATTTATTTATTTTTATATTGTTTTAATAGTTGTTCCTCACCCATTTGTACAAGTTTTCTGGTTGCTAGACCGCCTATATAAGGAGTATCAGATTGATTATTAGAAAAATCGTTTAATTCACTACCTATTTCAAGTTTGTACTGACTTAGTGCTTTTTTTGCATTAGATTCTATACTTTTATTATTCATTATATTTTTTTCAATATTAATATCCATAAAAAATACCTCCATCTTAATGTATAAATATTTTTCCCTAAAAAAGATTTTATATATACTTTGAAAAAGAAAATTACTTAAATAGATCTGATGAAGTAATTTAGCTATAAATCCAAGTTATATCCTACTATGTCTGGAAGTTAAGTTTGGTTATTGACTAAAATATAATATACATGACAATGTATTAAAATGTATTAAAGCAAGCAAAGTATTAGTAAGGGGAAATGACATGAAAAAAATCGTATGTTTTATAGGTAGCGTTCAAAAAAGAGGCACGTTTGGCGG
>NZ_DATIRC010000376.1:0-2417 GCF_035470145.1 Romboutsia sp. | reverse complement strand
TTTTCTAAAGTTTTACCGCCATCAGTCATGATATAATAGTAGTAAGCTACATCCTTATATCTTGAATTATCTAAAATAAAGAACGATTTATCGTTATTACCCTTTATCAACGCTCTAATTTGCGTTACATCATAACCTTGAAACTCTGAATCCATAATTTCATCAAATTCTGATGTTTTACCTTTTACTAATTTAGTGTAGGCATCGCCTAACTCATGACATTCTACAATTTCCTCTGTTGGGAATCCTTCTTTTTCAGTTAACTGAATAATTCTTAATGTGTACATTTATTTATATATTTATATATTCTGCCAATATCGGCATTGCGGAGAACATTGTACTCGAAACAAATTCGTTTTATCGAACAACACGCTTAGCAGGCGGTTACAGAACCTTTCTGTTTTATTCTCCAATTTACTACCTACTAATTTCACAATCCATAGGTAGCCAAGTCAATTAAATCATATATCATATGAAAACTTACTCTGCAAATATAATACTTTTTTTTCAATTATGCAAATATTTTAGCAATTATTTTTCATAAAAATGAAAATTATTCTGTAACATCTTCATAATCAGTAAATTTAGCACTTGTTTCGGCAGCTTTAGATAAATCAATCGCATCTTCCTCGTTATCAATATAACGTACCTCATTATCTTTCAATACAGCACTATCAGATTTAATAGCATCCATCATTTCGATAGATAGTGGAGCATACTTAGATAACAAACGTTTGATACAAGTCTTTTCATACATTGCAATCTTACTATCTTTGTCAGACCACAAGCCTAAATTACGTCTATACATTTGGCTATATTTCTTACCATGCGCCTCAAGTTCCTCAACGGACATATACAATTGCTTGCTAAATCCATTCATAAGTTCAAACATGGCAACTACACCTACAACGGGAGCTTTATCTCTATCCTTGTCTAACTTTTTAAATTGCAATTCACCACTTGCAAAATCCTCACCTATAATTTCGCCCTCACGAACATCTCTTACATTAATCTTCTTAAATTGCCCACTTCTCAACGCTAATTGAACGTATGCTTTTGCGCCTAATTGGAATTGAGCAACTTGTGTACCATTTTTCCTATCATTGTAAGGTAGTACATAACACATACCTAATGATGGTTCAAGTGGTAAAGATAACGCACTTGCTTTAAGACAACAAAACATAACTGTACTTGGGTCGCAATCGGCTAATGCTTTATTGCTTGATACCAAAGCAACCATATTACTTACAAACGTTTGTTTCTTTTCGCCTAATACATTATTTAAATACTCTTGTGTTCTACCATTTTCAACCATTGAGTTGAACTTCTGCAATCCTGTTTTCTTTTCTGTACTCATAATATTTTATTAATCTTTTAAATTTCCAACAATAACACTACCCTTAACAACACTTTTCTTAGTATATTTCTTATACAAGTTTTTATGTTCCTCTTTAAACGCATTTGTATCAAAGGTAACTTTTTCATAGCTATCCTTTAGCTTAATATACTTACCTAAGTCAACTAAATTAATACGTTCCTTAATATTCTTTTTAACCATAACATCATAGAGATAAGACTTTAATTCTTTCTCTGCATCCTCCATAGCTTTTAGCTTAATATAAGATTCGCTATTTTGAAAATCCCATAGTTCTTTGCATAATGATATTTTATCTTGTATGTGTTGTGGCAGCATTGAGCTTTCCATAGGTACTATATCTCGCTCCGTATATTCATCTAATGTTTCAAGATAATCATTTATTATAGACATTGCTTGAGATACATTAAATAAAGGTTTATTAAAACGTATAATTTCAGTTTCTATTTTACTTGGGTCTATATCACCATCAAAATCTACGCTTGGATAATGAGATAGCATAAGTTTAAATTTCCAATCTCTACCTAAACTTTCGGCATATTCCTTACCTAACAAGTTCTCAATGAATAGCTGATTCTTATAAGTTGTTCTTGCGGTTTTTAAATCTTTATTAGTACATTTATTCTCAACCCAAGTTAATATTTTCTTATCCTCATCAATCAACATATAGTCTATATGCACCAATAAGCCAACATTCTTAAACTTATATTTTTTGCTCTCTATTCTCGGATTAGATTGCCACCTATTATCTTGGGTGTGAAGTAATTGGAAGATTAAACTTTCAACTTTATTCCCAATCATCATTGCATCGGTGGTAAATCCATCCCTACTTTCTTTTAGCCCTTTAACAATGGCAAGACGTTCTTTCGCACTATCGGGAATACTCCCCAAAGCGTAAACTTTGGAGAGAATATTACCATCTGAACCACCTAAAAAGCCTATTCTTGAACTAATTATTTCATCTTTATGTTCAAATTCACTCATAACTAAGTTTTATTATTTCTAAATCGAACGATTTTATTAACATTTTTAACTTAAAACG
>NZ_DATIRC010000375.1:0-3927 GCF_035470145.1 Romboutsia sp. | reverse complement strand
AGATTTTAATAGCCCTATTTATGCGTCTAAAAGTTGTAAATTAAACATATCAGCTGCATCATAGATATGTTTAATTGGCATTTTTCGTAGTAGATAAAAAAAATTTTTAATATATATAAATATTAACTTGAGAACGTTGTCATAGCATGTTATTATAAGAGATATAAAAGAGTAATAAATAATTATCTTAAATGACAAATACATATAATATTAGGGGGATTGTTATGAACATAAAAAGCAGATTAAGTGAATTAAGAAAACAGATGAATGAAAAAAATATATATGCGTACATAGTACCATCTTCAGATAATCATGAAAGTGAATATGTAGGAGATTACTTTAAATCTAGACAATTTATATCAGGATTTACGGGGTCTGCAGGTACTGTAATAGTTACTCAAGAAGAAGCTGGTCTTTGGACAGATGGAAGATACTTTATACAAGCTGAAAAAGAATTAGAAGGATCAGGGATAAAGTTATTTAAAATGGGAGAAGAAGGGGTACCGACTACTGATGAATATTTATATAATGCTATACCACAAGATAAAATATTAGGTTTTGATGGTAGAGTAGTATGTGCTAAGGAAGGAATTAACTTAGCTGATAAGTTAGCTAAAAAGAATATAAATATAGTATATGAATATGACTTAATAGAGAATATATGGGATAATAGACCTGCTTTATCGGACAATAAAGCATTTTTATTAGATGTAAGATATGTAGGAGAAACTTTTAGTTCTAAGTTAGCTAGATTAAGAAAGAAAATGGAAGAAAAGAATGTAACAAATCATGTTATAACTACTCTTGAGGACATAGCATGGTTATTTAATATAAGAGGTAGAGATGTTAAATTTAATCCTGTAGTACTTTCTTATGCACTAATAACATTAGATAAAGTTTATCTATTTGTAGATAAAAATAAGTTAAATGATGAGATATTAGGGGAATTAGACAAAGAAAATGTTGAAATAAAGCCGTATAATGATATCTATGAATTTATAAAAACTTTAAATAATGATGAGAAAATATTATTAGATTCAACTAAGATAAATTATGCTATATACAATAATATACCAAGTGAAGTTAAAAAGGTAGACGAATTTAATCCAACAATGTTCTTTAAGGCAGAAAAGAACGAAGTGGAGTTGAAAAATATAAGAAATAGTCATATAAAAGATGGTGTAGCATTTACTAAGTTTATGTACTGGCTAAAGCAAAATATAGGTAAAATAGAAATAACGGAAATGAGTGCAGCTAAGAAATTAGAAGATTTAAGAAGAGAACAAGAAGGCTTTATAGAACCAAGTTTTAGTACAATAGCAGGATATAAAGAACATGCAGCTATGATGCACTATAGCGCAACTGAAGAAACTGATTATAAATTACAACCACAACATTTATTCTTAATAGATTCAGGTGGACAATATTTTGATGGAACTACAGATATAACTAGAACTATAGCACTAGGTAAGTTAAGTGATGAATTAAAAATACATTTTACAGCTGTATTAAGAGGTATGATAAATTTATCAATGGCTAAATTCTTACATGGAGTTAGAGGATATAACTTAGATATATTAGCAAGAAGACCAATGTGGAATATGGGAATAGATTACAAGTGTGGAACAGGACATGGTGTAGGATTTGTTGGCGCTATACATGAAGCACCTAATGGATTTAGGTGGAGAATAATACCAGAAAGGTTTGACAGTGCTGTATTAGAAGAAGGCATGTTAACTACTAATGAACCAGGTATATATATAGAAGGTTCTCATGGGATAAGAATAGAAAATGAATTAATTGTTAGAAAAGCTGAAAAGAATGAATATGGACAATTTATGGAGTTTGAAGTTGTAACATTTGCACCAATAGATTTAGATGCAATAGATATTAATGAAATGAATAAAGAAGAAAAAGCGTATTTAAATTATTATCATAAGTTAGTTTATGACAAAGTATCTCCATTTTTAAATGATGAAGAAAGACAATGGTTAAAAGAATATACTAAGGAAGTATAGTAAAAGGGTCTCCCTAGACTATAGGGGGGACCTTTTGAATATAAAAAATATTAGGTGATTGTGAAACCTATTGTTAAAAATAAATTTGAATTTAAATTCAATATAAAGTAATGAATTCAAAGAAGATTGAAGAAGCTGTATTTAAACAGTTATCATAAACTTGTATATAAAAATTTAGCTAATCACTTGAATGATAAAAAAAGAAAGTAGCTAAAGTCGTATATAGGATAAAATTAAAAAATTATATTAGGAGGAAAATTATGAGTGAAATTACGGTAAATAATAAGAAACCTTTTGGTTTTTATGTTTGCTCTATCGCATTTATGTTAGAAAGAGCAGCATATTATGCTGCCAAGTATCTAATCTTTGTTTTTGTAACTGCTACTGTGTTAACAGGTGGATTAGGTCTTACAAAAGTTGAAGCTGCACTAATACAATCAAATCTTGTTGCATTTACATATCTTGCACCAGTTATCGGAGGATATATTTCTGATAGGTATATAGGAGCAAGGTACTGTGTTCCAGTAGGATTGGCTTTGATGGCTGGAGGATATTACTTTGGAGCAACTGCAACAGACGCTACTGGTATGAATATATTGGTAATACTTGTTGCTATAGGTACAGGCCTTTTTAAAGGTAACGTTGCTGCAATTAGTGGATCTTTGTTTAATGATAAAGAACAGCTAGATTCAGCATTTTCACTGCAATACTCTTTTGTTAATCTTGGAGCTTTTATAGGAACTACAGCTGTAGGGATTCTTGTAGCATCAACATTTGCACACGGTGACATCCAAGGTTTTAGACCTGTTTTTAAAGTGTGTAGTATGATTTGTGCAATTAATTCTCTTTGGTTTTTATTTGGTACGAAATTCCTTGGAGAAGTAGGAAAGAAACCATTTAAAGCTGGAAAGAGCACTGAAAACAAAGTTGAAACTGAAGTTAAACCAATGACAAAAACTGAAAAAAGAAAGGTTTTTGCTATTATACTTGTATCTATGTTTTCAGTAGTATTTTGGGTATTTTGGTACTTAACTTATTTAGCTGCTTATGATTATGGTGGTCAGTTTATAAATATGACTGTAGGTGGATTTGAAATTCCTCTTTCATGGTTTGACTCACTAAATTCATTTACATGCATTGCTCTTGGACCGGTACTTGGTGCACTTTGGTTTAAGCTATCAAAGAGACCTCAAGGTGATTTGAGCTTATTTAAAAAATTAGCCTTAGGTCTTAGTTTTCTTGGTATGTCTTTCTTAATGCTTGTATTTGCAGAGCTTTCAAGAGGTGTAGGCGCAGATGCTTCATCTAAAGCGAGTCTTGTTTACCTTTGCGCATTTGGAGTGCTTCTAAGTATAGGAGAAATGCTATTCTCACCACTTGGTAATTCCTTTGTAACTAAATATGCACCAAATAAAATTTACTCTGTATTGCTTGGTGTTTGGACTTTTGCTACATTCCTAGCTGGAAAATCATATGGATATCTGTACGCATTTGCTTCAAAATTCACTATCATACAGGCGTATGTTGCAATTCCAATCGTTTTATTCATATGTGCAACACTTTTATTTGTCTTTGATAAAAAGCTAATAAGACTGCTTGAAGATGAAGAACTTGAAGAACAAACTGCATAAAATCTAAAAGTCAGAGTGATGTAAAGAAAACTGACGAAATTTTAAATTAAAAATTACTAAAGACTATTCAGGATAATATATCATGGATGGTCTTTTTTAAATTACAAGGATAAGAGTAAAAAGAAGTGATTGTGACATAATTTTGGCACAGTTTTGACACAAAAAAAACATAATTATACATTATAATATATTTGTATAAAAATTAGTAAAAAAACAGTATGAGGAGTATGTTAATATAGTTGATACATGTAAAAACTTTATATATAATAAAGATATAG
>NZ_DATIRC010000374.1:0-1538 GCF_035470145.1 Romboutsia sp. | reverse complement strand
GCTCTTCCGATCTTGAGTAGTAGCAATCATTGGATCACCTTGAACTAGAAAAACTGTTTTTCCTTTCTTTGCAGATTCAAAGAGTTGTTTTCCATCCTCATCCTCTAACATAAATCTTGAAACAATAACGACTTTCTTAGAAATAATCTTTTCAAGTCTTTTTATCGAGAATCCGGGCATAATACTTGTATAAAATTCAGCAAAAACGGTGTCTGCCTCTTTTATTTCTTCGATTCCCCTCAGAGTAATGTCTTTTTCATCGTATAACCCTAATCCCACAAAAACTAGTTCGTTCAATGGATTTCCTGCTCCAACTTTACGTAGTTTAAGAACAAAAAATATAACATTATTTATAGAGTCCCCATAATTCTTTCAACAAACGGAATTTCTTGTTGGTTTTTTCTCCTTTATTAAGCTATTATTTTATTTCATCAAAAATTGAGAATTTATTCCTAACCCAAAAAATTAGACAAAGCAATGCACTGAATTTCTTAGCAATATACCAAAAATTCCGGAAAATATAAAATAGTCACCAGAGGTTACCATCAATTTTCTTTTTTGGATCTATATTTTAAGATTTCTCAACAATTTTAATGTATTCAAAATTTTTATAAAAAAATGAATGAATGGTCAAAAAATAATAATATTTATATATATGCATACTTATTAATTAAAAATTAATGAAAGGTTGTGAGTTATTTATGAAGTGGAGAAATACAGAGAATCATAAATCTGGATTGAAAAAGATACGATTGATTACTCGATTAGAAGCCGAAAAATCAGGTTTCTTTCCACATTTATAATTACTTCAAACAAACAGAAATTATAATTATGGATAAAAGGGTGCACAAACAATTTTATTCTATTTAAAAATGTTTTACATTGGACCAGACAAAACTCTAGCGGCAAGTCCTGCTAAGAAGATTACAACAATAACAACTGCTAAAAATAGCATTTGAGGCATTCCAAGAATATAATGCTCAACATCCAGATTCAATGTCACCAACTTGCTTTCATTCATGTCGTTGTTGACAAAATTAAGTTGGTATTCACCTTTTGCATCACACATAAAGTTGTAATTTAATTCCCCAATTTCTCCAAAGTTAATTTCGGTTGCATTTGGATAAAAAAGTGAAAAAGATACGAAATTATTTTTTGTTCCAAGTATCTTGAATTCTATAACAACTCGGTCATTCACATCTAAGTTAATTTTCTGATTTATTTCGTCCCCAGCGGGTACAGTTAAACTTGATAGTGAAGCATTTGATAGATTAATCAAAAATACAATTAATAGTAATCCACCGAGTAAAATAATTCCAACTTTTTTATTGATTATCATCAATAAAAATTCTTAACCACATACAATAAACATTATGAATTTTCAATTAAGATTATAATTTTTCATGGATGTGAAACAAGTAACGAATAACCAAAATTAAACCAACCCCTAGGAATAGAAAACCAGAAATCAACAATGGGACGCGAATATACCAGAACCAAAAATAATTCTTAATGTACCAATCGAACCAAAATATGCT
>NZ_DATIRC010000373.1:0-3928 GCF_035470145.1 Romboutsia sp. | reverse complement strand
GTTTTCTTCACCAAATGATTCAGATAGAGTAGATTCTATAAATGCTTTAAAACAAGTAGGTATGGAGAAATATAAAGATAAATCATATACAAATCTAAGTGGTGGACAAATCCAATTAGTAATGATAGCAAGAGCATTAGTTCAAGATACACCTATTATTATTATGGATGAGCCTACATCTCATTTAGATTTTTATCATGAAAATAAAGTTCTTTCAATAATAGGAAAGTTAGTTAAAGAAAAAAAGATATCAGTACTTATGGCTACACATTTTTTAAATCATCCTTTTTATTTTGAAAATATAGGGCTAGATACAGTTGTAGGTATAATGAATAATGGGAAAATAAAATATATCGGTAAACCATCAGAGGTCATAAATGAGGAGTACTTAGAAGATACATATAAAATGAGTGCAAAAATAAGTACTTTTAGTCATAATGGAAAAGAATTTAAGCATGTGGTATGTATACCACAAGAGTAGGGGGATATAAATTGGGTAATATTAAAAAGTCAATTTTAATTATAATATTGACTATATTAATAAATGTAATATTTATTACAGGGTGTAATAGTAACATTAATAATAATACGATAGAAAGTGAAAATACAAAAGTTGTTGTAGATTCAATAGGTAGAGAGGTTACTATACCTATTGAAGTAAAAACTGTAGCTACACTTTATGCATATACAGGTCATGTTACAACATTATTAGGGCAAGAAGATAAAATAATTGGTATTGTAAATGGTTTAAGAAAAGATATGCTTATGAGAGAAAAAATAGAGGATATAGATGATATATCTATTCCTTTTGTATCAGGAAGCATAAATATAGAAGAGCTAATAAAAATCAAACCTGATGTTATATTTGTAAGAAACTCAACTGCTAGTAATAAAGGTGAAGTCGAAAAGTTAAAGAAAGCAAATATTCCATACTTAGTGATTGATTATAAAAATATAAAAGAGCAAAAAAAATCTATTGAAATTTTAGGTGAAGTTTTTAATAAACAAGACAAAGCTAATGAATATATAAAGTTTTATGAAGAAACTATAAACATGGTACAAAATAGATTATCTTCTTTAAAGAGTGAAGATAAAAAAAGAGTATATCATTCTGTAAATGCAGCAGTTAGAACTGATTCTAAGGGAAGTATACAAGATGAAATTACAGATTTAGCAGGAGTTATAAATGTATCTGTAGGAAGTAACCTTATAGTATCAAAAGATGAAACAAATGCAACGCTAGAACAAATTTATAGTTGGAAGCCAGAAGCTATTATAGCAAATGAATATGATACTATAAATTACATATTAAATGATAAAAAATGGGAAGGACTAGAAGCTGTTAAAAACGAAGAAATATATACACTTCCAGTTGGAATATCACGCTGGGCTCATCCGGGTTCTATTGAAACTCCAATGGCGGTTTTATACATTGCAAACTTATTTTATCCTGAATATTTTGAAGATATTGATATGATTCAGTTTATAAAAGACTATTATAAAAAAAATTTTGATTTAGAACTTACAAATAAAGATATTGAACAGATATTAAGCGGTAAAGGAATGAGGCTTCAAAAATAAGATTTATTAGGGGGAATACTATGAGAATATTAGTATGTATAGATGATACAGATAATTTAGAGAGCGTTGGAACGGGAACTCATGCTCAAGAGTTTAGAAATATAATAGAAGAAAATAATCTAGGAAAAACATATTTTATATCAAGACATCAACTTTATGTTCACAAAGATGTTCCATACACGTCTCATAATAGTTCTATGTGCTTTGAAGCAGATGTTAAAGATAAAAAAGATGTAGAAAAAATTATTAAAATTGGTAAAAAACATCTAGAAAAAATAAGTGCAGAAGGTTCAGACCCAGGGCTTTGTGTAGCGATAAAAGATGATATAAAAAGCCCACAAAGTTTAATAGCTTATTCTAAAAAAGCTAAGTGTAGTTTGCTTACTAAGAAAGAAGCTTATGAAATGGCCAAATCGCAAGGCATTCATTTATCAGAACATGGTGGAGATGGTCAAGGTGTAGTAGGAGCATTAGCAGGGGTTGGCCTTAGATATTTTGGAAATGATGGGAGAGTTAAAGGAAAAATTGAAATAAATAGTGATAAAGATATACTAACTGTTTCAGAGTTATTGAATAAAACTAATTTTGAAAGAATATTGACTCTTGATGGAAAAGAATTGAAATATGATGAAAAAATTTTTCTTACAGATAAAAGAGTAAAAGCTATTTTGATTGGATGGAAAAGTACAATACTTGTAAGATACTCAAAGGCAGAGGAGATTTACAAGACATTGGCAAAAGAAGAGTATAAATGCTATTAAAATATAAAAGCTAATTTATAGAATACTAAAAAGACAGGTTGCGATACCTGTCTTTTTAGTGAATAAAAAACATAAAGGTTAAGTAATGAGTATACGTGAATTATATCCATTGTTTAAATAACTATACACTATTTTTAAAAGTTATTATATTTTTTATAATTCATCACTACTATCAGATAAAGTCTGTAATTTTCCTTACATTATAGATAAAATTTTACCTACTATAAGTGCACATCCAGTTCCCATTACATAACCCATAAGGGCCATAACAACTCCTATTGGTACTAAAGCCTCACTGTATGCTGCCGCAAGAATTGGTGATGATGCAACTCCACCTATATTCGCAAGACTAGCTATTGCACAAGTGAATAAATCTAATTTTAACAACTTTGCTAAAATTATTGATACTATTGCATGTACCGCTAAAATTACAAAACCTGCAAGAACAAATAATGGTGCTTGTCCAAGTTCAGCAAAATCTCCCCTTGATGCGATAAGTGATACAATAGTATAAAGCATTACATTTGATAATGGTGCAGCACCTGGTATTTTAGCAATTGGCGTCATTGCACATATTACACCAAAAGTTGTAGCTATTAAAACTGTCCAAGTTGATCCAGATAAAAACATAGATTGTGGCATGAAAGTTCCTATGTATTTAGATGTTGCAGAAACAAATAAACTTAGTCCTAGCAATATCATTAAATCTGGAAAAGATACTTCTTTACTTACTTTAGCCTGAGACTTAGCTAATTCTGCTCCTATCTCATCAATTATTTTCGTATCAGCTTTAGTCCATTTATTGAATTTTGGTGCAAAAGATACTCCCCAAAGTAAAACCATTATCCAAATAGATGCATTAATGGAATCCATTAATAGTGTATATCCCATTTGTGAATCCGCTACATTTAAAGCTCCTTGAACAGCGACCATATTACCTGTTCCACCTATCCAACTCCCACAAAGAGCTGCGAATGATTTCCATGTTCCTTCTGGAAATGAGCCTTTAAACATTCCATAAGCAACTATGAAACCTGCCATAATACTTAAAGTAGCAGTGAAAAGTGCTATAAGCATTTTAGGCCCTAATTTAACTATTTGTCTAAGGTCACATCTTAATAACATTAAAAATATCATTGCTGGTAATAAACTATCCTTTAATGCTTTGTATGCTGCTGTTGTAGCATCATTTTTAGCCCACACACCGACTGTAGCAAAAAGCATAGCTCCAAAATAAATAATTACTAGTGCAGGTACATACTTAAAAAACTTACCTTTTGATTTGCCTTCTGCAAAAATAACAATACTGGCAAAGAAAATCAAAAATGCTGCGTAGCTAAACCCGTTTTGAATCATATTAAAATTCCCCCTTGTTTTATATATGAATAGTCTTGGAATTAAACTTTCATTATACTAAATATTGTAAAACGTTTTCATTTGTTTTTCAACAAATTTCATAAAATAAAAAAATAAAATGCATTTTATTGTAAAAAATATGCATAATGTATTAAAAATACTTATTTTAATTTGAATGTATAATTGTGAATTTCCTGTATTTTATTACCTATTGAAAAAAATGGCATGAG
>NZ_DATIRC010000372.1:0-4020 GCF_035470145.1 Romboutsia sp. | reverse complement strand
ATGTTTAGACCTTTCATTTGCTTTGAATACAAGCTCCGTTTTCTTTTGTATATTATTCAACTCTTCAGAATGTATTAAAACATTCTGTGGTATCTTATCCATTTCGTTAACCACTAAAGGATTATCTATACCGGCCCAAACGTTAGAAAGAGGACGATAATCTAATTTAAAATTACCTTTATCATCAAATATTCCACAACTCTGAATATTTCTTCTCATGACAACAAGAAAATATACTGGATCTATTCCATAATCGTATACTTCGTATCCTGTATCCAAACTTGCTTGGAAACAAAGACCCTTACAATTTTTAGGCATATTAACTACTAAAAACATATCTTGAATACCTTCTAATTTTCTAGCTATTATCGTTCCCTCTTCCGTTATTCTTTTTGATCTAATATTAATTAGGTTAAATTCAGAATCTACAGTGTGGGGTCTAGGTGAAATAGTCCATAGAGCTCGATTTGTGCCTAGATGATATGATAAAAGTGGTTGATACATTTGATTAATGTTTGTAGTGTAACTCTGAGTTTCACGTTTTTCTCTAGAATTATCAGTTGTAGTAACGTTTGATGACTCTTCGCCTGTATGTTTTTTAGTTCCCCATTCACCCGTAACAGCAACTTTGGCAGATCCTGCTCCCCAAAAAGCACTAGTTTCTACATTAACCCCTGTTAAAATATCACTTTCTTCTGTTGTAGATGTAGTTGTATTACCCTTTTTTAAATTCAAGGCATTTGTAGATCCAGAAAGTACTTCACCAGTCTTATTAACTGTTTCATAGATTTCTCTTTTCTTTGGCTCAAAATCTTGAATATATGGGTAATCCCACAAACTAACTTTGTCTTCTTCGTGATGTGGGAAAACAGCCACTTGCATAATTGCTCCATTACAAGGATAATAGTTTGAAAGCTTTCCAGTTGCAATTTCAAGATTTGATATTTGAAACTTATCTAAAACATTATGCTCTTCTAATTTTTTATAAGTATCATCTAAAAACTCATCATCGAGAAGACCTTCATTGGTAAAATTACATCCAGTAATAGAAGCTATTACCCTTAAATACATAATTTTTCTATCTGGATACATATCTTTTGTTTCTTCTTCTGGTACAACATAATAAAAGCCTGTTAGAGATGTCCTCCATTTTGGGGGTAAGTTTGGATCTTTAAATTTTGTATCAAACATATCAGGAGAGAATGCTAACCTTCTCCAAGGTATGTCCTTTGGTAATGATAAATTTTGTCCACAATTCATTTTCGTTCCTCCTTAAATGATTTTGTTTATTTAAGCATATTAGTTTTTCTTAAAATAGTAGTATGTAATACTGTATACTAAAAAACTACAATCTTATTTCTAAATTTTACATTTTATTATTTTTTATACTACTAATTTTTCTAACAATAATTAATTAAATAGCAAGTAAATTTACATAGCATAAAAAGCACACTACTTTCATATTTTAAGTAGTGTGCTTTCAATATATTAGTATATCTAATATTATATGTCTTCAATATCATCAAATAATTTAACTATTTTTAAATACAATTCATAAAGTAAAAAACCACGACATCAAGTCGTGGTTTTCAATGGTGTAGGCGATTCACAAGAATCTTATCTACGATTAAACATTTATTGTAATACTTACCTAATCTATGTTAAAATACCATAGAAATTACAATCTAAGAGTGATGATTTCTGTATTTATAATCAAAGAAGGAGGTTGAAGTATGAAAATATTAAAGATATTATTAAATAAAAATTATAGTATCTCCAAATTAATTCTTAAACATATTTACTAACTTATTAAATGCATTTTCATTTCCATTTCCACCAACCTGAGTTATCTCCCTAGGCTGTTTTTTAGATAATAAACTTTTTTGCTTATCATTTAAATCATTTCCTACTATAACTACAGGAGAATCTACTTTAGATGATGCTAACACACCTACTGCCAATGCATCTATTAAATCATTTTGTTTCTTCATTCCATCTTTAACAATGAATATATTATCTAATTTTTCACCTGTATAGAACTTTTCTAATATAACTGCATTAGTCTCATTTCTATCTATTCCACCTAATCTTTCTGCATTTGGCAGTTTATTAGCTATTTCATTTGATATAGCTGCTTTATTTCCAATAACGTAAGATTTTGTTATATTATTCTCTTTTATGTATTGATCAAATACCTTAGTTCCTTCATTTGGTGATGCTAATACTATTGGCATATTTTTATTAGCTGCAACTGGTGCAATACTTACTGCGTCAGGAAGTCCTGTTACTCCGTTTACAACTGCTATTTCTGATATATTTATATAATTGCTTAGTTTTTTAGCTATTTCTAAAGATGTCTCATATCTATCATTTCCACTTATTCTCTCTACATAAATATCCATAGATTTTAATTCATTTATAACTGAATCTGATACAACACTCTCTCCACCTATTACATAGACATTTTCGGGTCTAAGTCTTGATATTTCTTTTTTAGTTTCACTATTTAATTCGTTTTTTTCTGTTAGAAGTATTGGTGCACTTTTCTCATTTGCAAATGGTGTTGCACTAAGTGCATCTACCATTGAATTTGAGTTTACTACTATTACATTCCGTGCTCCTCTCCATCCTTCATACTTTGCTTCACCAGATTGTTCATTGCTTATTTTTATAGCTGTTTGATATCTATCCTCTCCAATTAATTTATTTGTATATACAATAGATTGTGGTTCATTTCCTTCTCTATTTTTCGTGCTATAATGCACATATGACCATTTTTCAATTACTTTTTTTATTTTACTCTCATCATAATATATCTTAGTATATGTTCCTTCTTCTGCCTTTATTGTGTATGTATCTCCTTTTTGCTTTATATCTCCGTCTATGTGTAATTCTAATGGACTTTTATATGGTTCTGATGGATTTTCTTCGATCAAATCATAATCTCTTGTCAAAAATATTGCATCTTTTTTTGCACCATCTATCTCTAATGTTCCTTTTATTCTTATATTAGTTCCTACGTCTTTTCTTCCCATCGTATATATTGCGTGATTTCCTGGATTTATTATTTTTACATTCTCTAATTCAATATTTCCTGATTCTGTCCTTATTGGTTCACCACCATACAAATTACCATTTATTTCAGTATTGATTATATTTAATGTTTTTCCTTCATCTCCACGATATGATATTGAGCTATTTTTCATTTCACTTGAATTCACAACTATATTTCCTAAACCATATATTGATGTATTATTTACTTTTACATTTTCTAATGTTACATCTCCATCAAAACGATTACTTCCATTGTTTATTTCACTGTTATTTACTATATCTAAACTTGTTTCATAACATTTTATGCTTATTCCATTTAGTTTTAAATTATCTATTTTTGTATCTGTATTTACATATATCTTTGGTTTTTCTTCAAAATTACTTTCGGGATTTCTAACTGTTCTTATTTCTTTCCCATTTCCTCTTATTTCTTTTCCATTTCCTTTTATTTCTATGAAAGACGATAGAAATATGGCTATATCATTTTTTATATCTATTATTTTTATATTTTCATTTTTTAATGCTGATTCCAATTCGACTCTATTTGTTACTTCTACTACCTCTGATTCTGCATAATTAGAAGTCTGTGGAACGTATTCTTCTATGTTTTTTTCTAGTGTAGTTTGGCTTGTATTAGGTTCTAATGCGTGTGACAGTGTTGTGATTTGTAGATTAGCGGCTATTACTGCTACCGATAATATGATCCCCATATTTTTTTTGTATTTTTTCATATTATTCTCCCTCTATTTATAATAAATTAAATATAATTAATTTATTGCATTCATACTGTTATTATATACAATAAATTTTGATATGCAATAAATTTTGTCGCTTTTTTGTAATTTTTTACCTTAATTTAGTGATATAAAAATTAGAAGTTATTTTTTATCAATAAAAGAAAAGAGTACCTTGAATATCACTTCAAGCACTCTCTATATACTATTATCTCAGTATCTTTCAATGATG
>NZ_DATIRC010000371.1:0-3081 GCF_035470145.1 Romboutsia sp. | reverse complement strand
ATAGTGCCACAAAATATGTGATTATAACCGACATTATTATGCCTATCATGAATACAAATATAAGTTGTCTAAATGAATTAATTTCAGAGTCTATATTTCTTATTATTTGTATCTTATATTTTCCTTTATCTATGCTAAGTTCTCTAAAAGTGTATCCATTTTCAGTATATGTAAAAAATGTATTCTTTTTACTTTCTTTCACACGAGGAAATATATCTTCAAAATATCCATTTTGCGTATAATATCTTATTCTCTTTCCTTCATATACATATACCATATTGCTTGGATCTTTTAATATAATGGGATAAAATAAAGATGTATTACTAAGTTGAATAGATATGTTATCTAGCTCTGACTTTAGATTCTTATCTACACTGTTATACGTAAGCCCTTTGAAATATGAATATATAAATACAGAAAATATTATGAGAAAACTTACCACAACAGCTATATTTATTTTTATTAAGCTACTTTTAGTTTTGTTAAATACGCTTTTATTTATCATCAAGCATGTATCCTACCTTACGCTTAGTTTTTATATATTTGTCATAACCATATTTACTTAGCTTTTTTCTTAAATTACTAACATATACTTCTACTATTTCTATAGTAGCATCAGAGTCTATTCCCCATATTCTATCGTATATTTGCTCTTTTAATAATATTGAGCCTTTATTTATTATAAAATACTCTAATAAATTAAATTGCTTATTTTGAAGTTCAATTTCATTACCTTCTATAAATACAGTTTTTTTGTTATTGTCTAAGTATAATTCTTTAAATTTTATACCATTTTTCTGTTTTATTTTACCATTAGTTCGAAATATTGCATATATCCTTGCTACTAACTCTTCCATATAAAACGGTTTTGTTAAGTAATCATTAGCGCCTATTTCAAAAGCGTATACCTTATCATCCAAACTTTCTTTTGCTGTTAAAATAAGGACCGGTGTATTTATATTATTACTTCGTATTTTCTTCAGTATATCTGTCCCTGAAATATTCGGAAGCATCAAATCTAAAACTACTAAATCGTATATATTTTGATTTATTAAATATATAGCTTCTTCCCCATCTTCACAAGACTCTACATCAAAATGATTTTTTAATTCACTTACGATACTTTCTAAAAGAGTCTTATTATCTTCTACTACCAGTACCTTCATACATTGCCCCCTCAATAATTATAAAACTTTGCTTAAGTCTCTACATTTTTCATTTATATTATACAATATAAAAAGCTCGTTGTATTATCTAATTATAATTAGTAAATACAACGAGCTAACTACTTCTACTATCGATTTTCATAAATCTCACTTGTCTTATATTCTAAACTCTATAAGTCACTATACATATCACTATTATTGCATCGCTGAGTATAAGAACGTCCTTTCACTTGATTTAAAACTGAAAATAACAACTCACTATACCTGTATAATCTGTATGTTTTTTACATTCAAGCATAGCTTATTAATTCATTTTATAGCTTTTTTTCATATTAAATCCTTCTTTTGCATTATACTACTTGCTTTGCAGATTATAGTAATTTGTTTTGATTATAATCTTTAACTATATTAACAAACTCTTCCATAGTTAAATTTGAATCTAATTTATTGATCATCTCATTATAGTACCAATTTGCAAATTCTGGATCTGCTAAAGTTGCATTCATTTTTTCAAAATCTAAATTCCCTTGTTTAAAATTATTTTCATTCATTTTTACCACCCCTTAATTTAATATTATTATTCAGCATAAATATAGGATTTATACATATAATTTTCCCCCTAATTATATATTATTTATTTATCTTAGCTCTATGAGACTTAAGATCTATATCAATATTTGCTTTTTCTTTAATATCATCATAACTATAACCAATTATTTTTAATTTATCAGTATCCCTTGAAGTAGGTATATCTATTTTTGTTTCTTGAGATGCCTTTAATACATTATATGCTGATATGTGACTAACTGATATATATTCCCCGTTTTTTAATTCTCCTATTTTAAGTGTAATATTCCCCAAGTTTTTTTGTGATGAATTTTTAACTTTTACTATATATTTATTTATACCATTTGATTCATTTTCCTTGTGTATATCTGATATATTTAAAATTTCATAGCTTTTACTATTTTCTATTTGTTGTTCATTATTTTTTATTTTCACATAATCTTTTTTTAAATTTACAACTATCACTTTATCTTCTGTTTCATATCCATAAGATGTTATTTTTATACTATCGACATATTCCTTATAATTAAACGATATAGAAGATAATTCCCCTGGTGATAAAGTTAAATCTAAAAATGTTTGTGATTTTGAAATTATATTTTTATTCTTATCAAGTTCTTCGTATCCCAACCATATATCGGATATATAAAAATTAGAATTATTTTCTATTTTGGTTGTTGTATCATGTTCATCTAAGTTTGATATATTAGAATTTTTTTCTATTTTGGTCGTTGTATCATGTTCATCTAAGTTTGATATATTAGTAATCTCAGTATTGCTAATTCCTATTGCTTTTGCATCGTTCTCATTTATTTCTATATCACGTATAGATTTATCATTATTTTTATTATTAATATTTTCATTCTTACATCCACTAATTGCTACAACATTAATTAATAATATGACTACTAATAAATATGATATTTTTGAAATTCTTTTCATTTCTTATGCTCCTCATATTTAAATATTAATATAATTATATTCTCATTTTGCAAGAAAATCATTATATTTTTCATTTATATTTTTATAACTACAAGGCTTATATTAGGTGTTTATACTCTTTCATAAAATCTTTTAATGCTTGCGTTAATATTTCTTGCTTACTAAACTGCGAATTACTGCATAATCTTTCAAAGTCTTCCCATGTTTTTTTGTCTACTCTTATACTAGTATTTTTCAAGTCATTTACATTGTTACTCTCTATATTTATATCTTTTTTAGAAGGTGCCTTTTTAAGTTTCATACATTTATAATCCTTTACTTGCATATACCAGTCATATACTTCACATAATTTATCCATATCTTCGGCTGTCATATTTATTTTTTTATCTTTTTTAGTTTTTAAACC
>NZ_DATIRC010000370.1:0-24793 GCF_035470145.1 Romboutsia sp. | reverse complement strand
ATCCTGAGCCAGGATCAAACTCTCAAATAAAAGTTTAACGGGCTCAGATACTGTTATATATCTGGCTTTGTTTGTTTGGTTTGTTTCAAATTCTATAAATTAACCTACTGTTTAATTTTCAAAGTTCATTTTTTCAACTTCTTTAGTTTACCAAAGCTTTCTTGCTTTGTCAACTTTTTTCTGTTGTTTATTTTTATCATTTGCCCTTTTCTTAAGGACAAGTATAACTATACCATCTTAAAATAATATCGTCAATACTTTTTCGACTTTTTTTTACAAATTTATTATTTGATATTTATTTCCAAGTAATTTTAGTTCCTCTAAATTTAGATTTACTAATTCATTAAGTATCTTTTTTCTTACTGAAATATCTTCATAGTTTTTTATAATTTCTTTTCTAAGTTCTCCTAGAGTATTTATATATTCTTCGTAGCTTTCATCATATTGCTCTTCTAAATCTCTTTTTATCTTAGCTGAAAGCGATGGACTTTTTCCACCAGTAGATATACTTATAAGTAATTCCCCTCTTTTTACATATGATGGAACTGTATAGTTAGATAATTCAATATCATCTACTACATTAACTAGTTTACCATTATTTCTGCAATATAGTCCTATTTGTTTATTTATTTCTTTATTATTTGTAGCAGCCACTACTATAAAACTTGTTTTTACATATTCTTCTTTATATCTATCCTGTATTACTTTTATATTATCTTTTATATTATCGAATTTCTCTATAAAGTTTTCAGATACTACTTTCACACTTTTTCCAAACTCTAAAAAGTTTTTACACTTTCTATAGGCTACTTCCCCTCCACCTATTACTGTTATTTCTATGTCTTTTATTTCTATATTAATTGGATATAACATTTATTTACCCTCCCTGATTCCTATAATAAAATTCAAAATAAAAAAGTCTTCAACTGAAGATCTATAAAGAAGACTTTTTTGAAGCACATATACGAAAATTATATTTATCCACAATCTTAAAATGAATATAATTTCCTATGTGCTATAAAAGGAGTAACAAAAGTTACTCCTTTGTGATTTTTTAATTATATATTACTTTTTTAGCATCTTTGCTAAATCCTTAGCGAAGTAAGTTATTATTATATCTGCTCCTGCTCTTTTTATTGACATTACAGATTCATATATTGCACCTTCGCTTAATATACCATTCTTAACAGCTGACTTAAGCATTGCGTATTCACCACTTACATTATATGCTGCTAATGGTAAATCATAATTATCCTTTACTCTCCTTATTACATCTAAATAAGAAAGTGCTGGTTTTACCATTAATATATCAGCTCCTTCTAATACGTCAAGCTCTGATTCTATTAATGCTTCATTGCTATTTGCTGGATCCATTTGGTATGTCTTTCTATCTCCAAATGATGGCGCTGAATTAGCCGCTTCTCTAAACGGGCCATAGAAAGTAGATGCATATTTAACACTATATGACATTATTGCTATGTGTTCAAAGCCTTCTTTATCTAAAGCTTTTCTCATAGCTTTTATTCTTCCATCCATCATATCTGAAGGAGCTACCATATCTGCTCCAGCTTTTGCATGACTTACAGCTATTTTAGCTAAATACGCTAAAGTTTTATCATTGTCTACATATCCACTATCTGTTAATATTCCACAATGACCATGACTAGTATATTCACACATACATACATCAGTAATTACATTCATTTCACTATCTATCTCTTTTATCTTTCTGATAGCTCTTTGAACTATACCATTGTCATTATAACCTTCACTTCCAAATGGGTCTTTTTCATGATCATGTGGTATTCCAAATAATAGTACATGTTCTATTCCTAATTTTTTTAATTCTCTTATTTCATCTTCTAACATGTCTACTGAAAAATGGTATACATCTGGTAAAGATGAGATTTCACTTTTTATGTTTTCTCCTTCTACTATAAATAAAGGATATATTAAATCTTCTATATTTAATTTAGTTTCTCTTACTAAATTTCTTATTGCACTGTTTGCTCTTAATCTTCTAGGTCTTCTTAACACTTTACTTCTCCTCCATTTGTCTATATAGGTTATATATTGTTTCAATAACTTTTTATTAAAATATTAATTTTCACGATATAGTGAAAATATAATAACTAAATCTAAATGTATATCTACAATTTATTTATCTTCTATAATTGTTTTAATCATACCATCTATAGTTGCAACTTCAGCTTCTTTATAAACATTTAAATTTAATTCTTTAGCACTTTGTGTAGTTATAGGTCCTATAGATATAACTTTAATATTTTCTAATTTATCTAAATTCTCTTGCCCTATAATTTCTACGAAATTCTTAACAGTAGATGAACTAGCAAAAGTTATATAGTTAGTATCATTTTGATTTAACATTTCTAAAACTTCTTCTTTTCTTGTCGGATCTACTACTGTTTCATATGTATGTACTTCTCTTATTTCACAAATTTCACTTATTTTATGTACTAAGAAATCTCTAGCATTCTTTGCTCTTGGCATTAATACCTTATCATTTTCTTTTAAAACAGGCTTTAACTCTTCAAATAAATATTCTGCTATGAATTTTTCTGGAACTATATCCGCTTTAATTCCTCTATTTTTTATTTCTTTAGCTGTAGCAGATCCGATAGCACAAACCTTTAAATTTGCTAATGCTCTACTATCAAGACCCATTTCATCTAGTTTATCAAAGAATATATCTACACCATTTTTACTAGTAAGCACTAAATATGTATAATCTTTTATATTTTTTATTTCATTTTCTAATTCTATATTATTTTCTATTTTTTCTATTTTTATAGTAGGTACTTCTATAGGATTTCCACCTAAATCCATTATTTTTTCTACTAAACTACTACTTTGAGTTCTCGATCTAGTAACCATTATACTTTTACCGAATAATGGTTTATTTTCAAAGAAGTTTAACTTATCTCTTAATCCTACTACATTACCAACTGCTATAAGTGTTGGTGGTTTTACATTTTCTCTTATCGCTGTTTCATATACATTCTCTAATGTAGAAGTTATTACTCTTTGGTTATACCTTGTTGCCCAACTTATAAGTGCAACTGGTGTGTCTTTCGATTTACCTTCTTTTATTAAGTTTGCACTAATTTTTTGTAAGTTCGCTACTCCCATTAAAAACACAAGAGTTCCATTAGTGTTAGCTAAAGCATTCCAATTTATTTCTGGATTTTCTTTATCATCTTCTCTTAAGTGACCCGTTATAACATGGAAAGAAGATGCATGGTCTCTATGAGTTATTGGTATACCTGCATAGCATAATCCACCTATAGCAGAGGTTATTCCAGGAACTACTTCAAACTCTATTCCCTCAGAAACTAAAACTTCGCCTTCTTCTCCACCTCTTCCAAACACATAAGGATCCCCACCTTTAAGCCTTGTAACTACCTTTCCTTCTTTTGCTTTATCAGCGATAACTCTGTTTATATCATCTTGAGGAAGTACATGATTACTAGATGCCTTTCCTACATATATAAATTCACAATTAGGTTTAGCTTCCTTTAAATAATTTATGTTCGCTAATCTATCATAAACTATAACATCAGCTTTTTTTATACATTCTAACCCTTTTAATGTTAATAACTTATAATCTCCAGGTCCTGCTCCAACTAAATAAACCTTACCCTTCATAGCGCTCATACTCCTTTAAAATTAGTTTTGCTAATTCATAACCTAACTCTCTAGGTGATTCTATATTTCCTTGCATTGATTTTATAATTAATGCATTACCTTCTTCATCTCCAAATAATCCTGTAAGGTTTAATTTATCACCTTCAATGTGGCAATATGCTCCCATAGGAATATGACAGCTTCCATTTACTCCATCTAAAAATCCTCTTTCAGCAGCAACCTGGATTTCTGTTATTTCATCTCTCAATGAATCAATTATTTTTTCAACTTCAGTATTATCTTTTCTAATTTCTATAGCTAATGCTCCTTGTGCAGGTGCAGGTACAACAACATCGGTTGAAAGATAACAGCTTATCTTTTCTTCTAATCCAACTCTCAATATTCCAGATGCAGCTAATACCACTCCATCTAAATTTTCATCTTTTATTTTTCTAATCCTAGTGTCTACATTTCCTCTTATTGATACTATATTTAAATCTGGTCTATGGTTTAATAATTGATACTTCCTTCTTTTACTTCCTGTTCCTATAGTTGCCCCCTGAGGTAAATCTTCTAAGTTCTTATATCCTTCTTTTAATATAAGAACATCTCTTGGATCTTCTCTTTTTGGTATACTTGCAAACTTTAAACCTTCTGGAAGAGATGATGGCATATCCTTCATACTGTGAACTGCCATGTCTATTTCTCCATCTATCAACTGTTGCTCTATTTCTTTTACAAATAGTCCTTTATCCCCTATTTTATCTAGACTAACATTTTGTATTAAATCACCTTTAGTTTTTATAATCTTAACTTCAAATTCTACACTAGGATGTTTTTGTTTAAGCTGATTTATTACCCAATTAGTTTGAGTAACTGCTAGTTTGCTCCCCCTAGTTCCAACTACTATTTTCATGGCTCAAATCTCCTTTGGACTTTCCTTCTGATTATCCTACTTTAACTGTTTTTTTTACTTCTTTATTAACTAATATAGTTGAGAAGTAAGATATTTTTTCTTCAAGGTTTATTTCTCTTAAATCATTATATACCACTTCTCCATCTTGTGATGAATTACTCACTAATATAGCATATTCTATAAGATTATTATCTTCTAATTTTTGTACTATTTCCTTAAAGTTTTTATAAACTTTCATTAATACTATAGAGCTATAGTTTTGTAATGCATAATCTATTTTTTCCTCTTCTATTGTGCAAGGTATTATTATTAATGGTTCTCTATCCATTACTAATGGGAAATTTTGATTTGATGCTATATTAGAGAATGAAGATATTCCCGGTATAGTTTCTACATCTATGCTTCCTATAAGTCTTTCCATTATATAAACATAAGTACTGTATATCATAGGATCTCCTAATGTTACAAATCCTACATTTTTTCCTTCCTTTACATCTTCTACTATTTCATCTGCCACTTGATTCCAAGCTAATATCTTTTCTCCATCATTAAAGTTCATCGGGAAGTGTCTTGATTTTATTTCTAATCCTTCTGGTAAATACTTACTTACTATAGATAAAGCTAAACTTTCTCCACCTTTTTTAGCTTCTGGTGTATATAATATATCTAAATTATTTAATGTTTCTACTGCTTTAACTGTTAATAATGAACTATCTCCAGGTCCTGTACCTATTCCATAAAATTTTGCCATCTCTAATCTCCTCCTATTTAATTAACATATTTCTTCTAATTGATTTAATTTTTCTACACAATCATTAGCATGATTCATAAATTTATCTTGTATATATGGATTTTCTCCTAACCCCTTTAAGTATATCTTTGTGTTGAATCCATGTTCTTCTAAAATAGTTTTCCATGAATCTTCTTCATCCCCTGCCATATCATTTATAGCATGATCTCCTGCTACTAACATAAACGGCATTAAATTTACTGTTTTTATATTATTCATCTTTAATCTGTTGATAACTTGATCTAATTCTGGATAACCTTCAACAGTTCCTACGTAGGCATTTATTCCTGCATCTCTTAACATATATTCTAACGCTGGATATGCTGAATGAGACTCATGGAATGTTCCATGACCCATAAATACAACAGCTTCATCATCTTCCATCTTAGGAATTTGATACTCTATAGCTTCTACTGCTTCTTTGTAATCTTCTATATATGTTAATAATGGTCTACCTAATATAATTTTCTCAAATTTATCTTGGTAACTATCCACTTGTTCTTTCAATTTATTAAATTCTTCTCCACATATTATATGAAGTGTTTGAACTATAACTTCTTCATAACCTTCTTCGTATAATCTATCTAAAGCTTGTATTGGATTTTCTACATTAATTCCATCTCTATTTTTTAGTTTTCTTATTATCATATTAGAAGTATATGCTCTATGAAAATCATATCCTTCTAATCCTTTACTTATTTTCTTCTCACAAGCTTCTATTGTCTTTTCTCTAGTTTCTTTATAACTAGTCCCAAAACTAACTACTAAAATTGCTTTTTTCATACTCAATCCACCTTGTTTATAATTTATAATATTTTTTTTAGTTCATCTATATAATTAATTACCATAGGATAATCTATTTTTTCTCTAGTTATAATTATCACTGGTATATCAAGTGTTTCACAGGCATTTACTTTTTCTAAAAATCCTCCGTTAACTCCACTTTCTTTGGTTACTACAATATCTATATCATAATGTTTATAGAGTTCTTCGTTTATGCTTTGACTGAAAGGACCCTTCATGGCTATTATATTATCTGCATTTAGACCTAATTTTTCACAACTTAGTATAACATCACTAGTTGGTAATACCCTTACAATTAAATTTCTATCTGGTATATAATCTACTACTTGTGGTAAATTTTTACTCCCAGTTCCTATAAATATATTACTTCCTTTTTCTCTTGCAAGTTTACAAGCTTCTTCAATACTACTCACTACATATTTATTTTTATAGGATATCTCTTCAATCAAAGATTTTCTTTCATATCTTAAATAATCTATATTTTTTTCCTTTGCACATTCAATAGCATTTTTAGATACTTCTATGGCATAAGGATGAGTAGCATCTATAATTTTATTTATATTATTTTTTTCTATGAAATCTATCATATCTTCCTTAGATAATTTACCTATTATGACCTTTTTCGCATGTTTTTTTGCAAGGGCCTCTCCGTAACTTGTTGTTACGGAAAGTATATATGATAAATTCTCATGCTTATTTATTCTGTCACATATCTCTAAGCTGTCAGATGTTCCGCCTAAAACTAAAATCATACAGTGTATCCTCTTGGAGTTATCATTAAATCATCATGTATAAAAGTAGATTTGTTTCCTATTATGACCATAGTAGTCATATCAACTCTTTCAAAATCCATAGTATCAAAAGTACATACAAACTTTTCTTCTTTTTCTCTTCCTACATCTTTAACTATCCCAACAGGTGTATTTCCATGTTTGAATTCACCCATTATTTCAAATGCTTTAGCTAAGTGTTCACTTCTTCCTTTACTTCTTGGATTATATAAACAGACTACGAAATCAGCTTCTGCTGCTAATCTTAATCTTTTCTCTATAACATCCCAAGGAGTTAATAAATCACTTAAGCTTATATGACAGAAGTCATGCATTATAGGAGCACCTAATATTGCTGCTGCACCTATACTTGCAGTAACTCCAGGAATAACTTTAACTTTTATATCTTGTTGCTCTTTTGAAGTAAGTTCTAATATTAATCCTGCCATTCCATATATTCCAGCATCTCCACTACTTATAACTGCAACTTTTTTACCTGTCTTAGCTATCTCAACTGCTTCCTTGCATCTATCTATTTCTTGCCTCATTCCATTTTGTACTACTTCTTTATCTTCAATAAACTCTGTTATTAAGTTTATATAAGTTTTGTATCCTACTATAACTTCAGAATCTTCCATAGCTTTTATAGCTTGCATAGTCATTAACTCTTTACTTCCAGGTCCTATACCTATAACGTATATCATTTTGACACTCTCCCCACCGAAATTGTTATTCCCTTATATTTATGTTTTTCTATTATTAGATTTCCTTTACTCAATATATGCGCTACTGGTTCTGCAACACAATATACTCCTACATTCTTTTTTACAAATTCTGATTTATCAAATAGGTAATCCACTTTAGATATTTCTTCACTGGAAATAGTAGTAAACGGTGCATCTAAGTATGATGCTAAGTCAATAATGGCTTTTTCATCATGCTTTATATCTATACTGCCAATTTCTTTAACTGATTTAATATCTATATTGTAATCATGTAACAAATTGGTTAGAGACTCTTGTAACAGTTTGCTATCTGTATTTCTTCTACATCCAATACCTACTACTATATCCCTTGGAATTACCTTTATTATTTTCTTGCTTACTTCATTTTTTACTAGACTATCCTCTTTAACTTTACTATCACATTGGCTAATTAAGTAATCTTTGATAATTTGATTTTTGTTTGTAATAACTACTACTTTATCTAATTCTTCTATGTTTTCAAGTTTATCTAGAACTTTAAATCCTCTAGTATCTATATCATAGTTTTCATCAACATATATGCCTACTTCTTGGTTATTAACTAACATAGCATTTACATCTTTTACATTTTCTCTAAAGTTATCTATATGAGCATCTAATTTTTTAGCTATCATATCTAATGAAGCTTTCTTATTTACATCAGTTGCAGTTGTTATAACTGGATTCGCTTCTATTAAATCACTTATATAATGAGTCATTTCATTAGCTCCACCCATATGTCCACTTAGTAGACTAATTATATTTGTTCCTTTTTCATCAGTTACTAATATAGCTGGATCACTAAATTTACTATTTATATATGGAGCTATAACTCTTACAACAATCCCGGTTGCCATTATAAACACTATGCACTCATATTTTTTAAATAATTTCTCTACTAGTTCACTTAATTTTTCTGTAACCAAAAATACTTTTTCTTTTTTAGTTTCTAGTTGTAAGTTATTTTTCTTATTACTAACCACATAAACATCACTATTTTTTATTAAAGAGTTTATCCTTAGTGCCAATTTCTTTCCATTTTCAGTTATACAAACTACTGCAATCTTAGTTTCTATATTCATGTTTGAAGTCCTTGTCATATAACTTCGAATTGTTGTATTCTTTACCTAAGAATTGTCCTACTAATATTAAAGCTGTTTTTCTTATATCATTTTCCTTTACTTTAACAGCTATATCTTCTAGTGTTCCTTTTACTATTTTTTCATCTGCCCAAGTAGCCTTATACACAACAGCTATTGGAGTATCCATTGGGTATCCACCTTCATGAAGTCTTTCTACAACTTTTTCTATGTCTTGTACTGACAAGAATATAGCCATAGAAGTTTGATGAGCTGCATAAGACTCTATTGATTCTTTAGATGGTACTGGAGTTCTTCCTTCCATTCTTGTTATTATTACACTTTGAGATATTTCTGGAACTGTATATTCTACACCTAAAGATGACGCCGCTCCTAGGAATGAACTTACTCCTGGTGTACAATCATAATCTATTTCTAATTTATTTAAATCCTCAACTTGTTCTCTTATTGAACCATATATAGAGAAATCTCCTGTTTGTAACCTTACAACAGATTTATTTTCTTTTATTCCTTTTTCCATTACTTCTATTATTTCTTGTAAATCCATATGTGCACTATTATGTATTTCACATCCTTCTTTACAATACTCTAAAAGCTCTGGGTTAACTAATGATCCCGCATATATTACTACATCTGCATTACTTAAAAGTTTATATCCTTTAAGAGTTATTAATTCCTTATCTCCTGGTCCTGCACCTACAAAATGTACTTTATTCATCATATTAATCTACCCCTTTTTCACAAGATATTATATAAATTGGGTTTAAAGGTTTAAAATATTCTCCTCTTCCCAGCTTTTCTAACTTAGATACGTTTAGCACTGAAACATCTATATTATTGAATCCATACTCTCTTAATAATTTTAAAGTTTCATTAAATGTTTCTACTATTATAAAGTTTGCTACTAGTCTTCCACCGCAAGCTAGCATATTTTTTGACCAGAGTAGTCTTTCGTTTAAGTTATTACCTGTTCCCCCAAGAAATATTGCATCTACTTTTCCTTGTATATCTACTGGTGCATATCCCTTTATAATCTCTACATTATTCAAATTAAATTTTTCAACATTTTTATTTATTAAATCTAGTGCATCATCATTTCTTTCTATTGAAATAACTTCTAAATTAGGATAGTTATAAGCTGCTTCTACACTTACACTACCTGTACCTGCGCCTACATCTACAAATCTTTTAGCATTTATTAAGTCTAACTTCATTATAGATATAGCTCTAACTTCTTCCTTTGTTATAGGAACTTTACCTGTTATGAATTCACTATTTTTCATATGCAATCTCCACTAAATTTGTATGACTTTTTAATCTATGATAACTACTACACACATATCAAATTTATCTATTTTTAATATATCTTCTGGTTTTCCTATTGTTATCTTCTCGTTATCATAAGATAAATTTTCTCCTACAATAACTGTCTTATTTAAATCTCTGTCTAGTATCTCTTTGCATATCTGCTTTGGACCTATTAATTTATCTGTTACCATGCATACCTTCTTATGTGAAAGTACATAATCAAAATCAGGAATTTTTCCATGACTACTTGTGATGTATAAATCATTCATATCAATATGTACTTTAGAAAATATATATTGTAAAGAACTAATTCCTGATACTACATTTAAGTCCTTCGAATCAATATTTTTAGATAAATACCTTCCAATTCCATATATAAATGGATCTCCAGATGCTATGACAGATATTTGTTTTTCTTTATTATTATTTATGTATTGTACTATTTCTTTTAAATTAGATGCTAATTCTATTTTTTCGCCCTTAAAATCTGTAATAGATTCTAAATTTCGTTTTCCTCCAATTAATACATCAGAGTCCCTTATTAATCTCTCGCCTAATTTAGTTATATAATCTGTGTTTCCAGGACCTAATCCTATAACATTTATCATCTGAATACCTCCACTAGACTGTCTGTACTATCTGATTTACCTAGCAAAGTTTTGTCCATTGAAAACATAATGACTTCTACATCTATTTCATCATCACCTAAGTACTGTTTTACCTTGGCTTTGCACTTATTACTTACTAAATCATAAAATTCTTTATAATCACTATTATCTATTATCTCAACTGCTTCTTCGGCAGTTAAACATTCACTTATTCTTTCTAATAATTCATAAGGAGCTTTCATCAAAGCTAGATTTGATACTAATATTTCACTTCTAGCATCTGCTATTTTACTATGAGTATTAAATATACCTGCTGATAGTTTTATAAATTTACCTATATGACCTGCCATAAGTATTTTTTTATATCCCATTCTTTGAGCTTCTTTTAGCATGTATCCTATAAAGTTACTAGTTCTTATCACATATTTCATATCTAAATTTAAGTTTTCTCTGATAAATTGTTCTCCATGATTTCCAGGAACTAGAATTACTTTGTCTAGTCCTTGTTCTTTTTTCATTTGAAGTTCTATAGATAGTGATTTTCTCCAACCTTCATCACTCATTGGTTCAACTATTCCAGTTGTACCTATAATAGATATTCCACCTACTATTCCTATCCTTGGATTAAAAGTTTTTTTAGCTATTTCTTGTCCCTTAGGAGCAAATATAGTTATTTTCAAGACTGTGTCTTCTCCTAAATTAACTTTTATATCACTACCTATCACTTTAGCTACTTCACTATTTATCATTTTCATAGGGGTTGGATTAATAGCAGGTTTTCCAACTTCTACGCTTAAACCCTTTTTAGTTACTACTCCAATACCTTCGCCACCACATACTAATATGTCTTCTTGTCCTTGTCTTTTGACAAGTTCTGCTCTAGCATGAATATGCATAGTATGAGTGGCATCAATATCATCTCCACCATCTTTTTCAATTGAACATTCTACATAACTATCTTGTATATTTATGTTTTCAACCTTCAATGTTAGTGGTATACCTTTTGGAGTATCTATATTTATAACGTCTATTTTCTTTTTAGTTAGTAACATGTAAGTTGCAGCCTTTGCTGCACCTGTAGCACAAGAACCTGTGGTATATCCTCTTCTGTATTTCTTACCTTCTATATACACATATTCTTCCATACTATTACCTACATAGTGTATAAAATAGCATTAACTATAGCTGCAGCTAAGTTACTACCACCTTTTCTTCCTTTTGATATTATATATGGTATTTCAGTTTTTTCTAATTCATCCTTAGATTCAGCTGCACCCACAAATCCAACAGGAACTCCTACAACTGCATCTACACTAAGTTCTCCCGAGTCTCTCATTTCCATAACCTTATATAAAGCTGTTGGAGCATTTCCAAGTACAAATATTTTTCTTCCAGGTTCTTTAGATGCTATTTCAACAGCTGCCATTGAACGCGTCATAGATTTTTCTTTAGCTAACTTTGCAGTTTCTTCGTCTGCTACTAAACATTTGTATTTACAGCCTAAAGCTTCTAATTTTTTTTTGTTTATTCCACTTAATGCCATGTTTGTATCTGTATATATAGTTGCATTATTCTTAAGTGCATCAACTATATTTTCAACTGCAGTTTCTGATATTTTTAATATATCTAAGTATTCAAAATCTGCTGTTGTATGTATTGAACGTTTTATAATTTTTTCTTCTACTAAATTTTTAAATTCATATCCAGGTCTTATATCGTCTATTATATCTTGTATCATTTCAAAACTTTTTTCTTCTATCATCATAGGATTTTTTATGTATTCCATTCTAATTCCCTCCTGATTCCACCATCTATAATATCTAGGGTGTAAATTTTATTGTAAACTGCATCTAATTTAGCTTGTTTTAACAACTCTATTAATTTAATATCATTCATACACTTATCTATCATAACTGCGACAACTGTTCCGCTATGCGCAATATTAACTCCATAAGCTCCATAGTTTTGAGATATTTCTATTATTTCTTTTAATCCTTCTTTTTTATCTATATTTTCATTAGCTAAGCTACTAAGAGTACACGCCCTTCCAATAGTATGTAAATCATTTTTTCTTATACCTTCTTCTAAAAGATAAAATGCTTCTTTTATAATTTCTTTATTTTGTATTTTGATTTCCTTATAATTTGGTGTATTTCTAATTTTCATTGTATCTAAAGTTTTATTTGGCTCTAGAACTATGACTCTAGAATTTTTAATATTTCCTAAATACTTTATTACTTGTCCACTTAAAGGATTAAAAATACTATTTTTTTCTATATAAGTAGAGTCTGTTGGTTCTATCGTAGATGCTAATTTAGATATTTCTTCACTAGTTAAATCTTTCTGTATTAACCCTAATGTTGCAACTATAGTAGCACCTATATCAGCAGTAGAACTTGCCATGCCTTTACCAATCGGTATTTTACTGTGTATATTTAATGAAATATTTTTACTTTCTTCAATTGGTAGTCTAAATTTTTGAAATACTGCTTCTATTGCTTTTCTAGATTTATAAGGTCCTAGATTTATATCTTGTAACTTTTCTTCAATCATTGCTGTTGAGTACATATCTATTGCATATGAACTCAAATACTCTTCATTGTCCATCATACCTTGGACAAACTCTCCACAAGATGCTGGGCAAATACCATAATACTTCATACTAATCACCTAATACATTTTTCATATGTTTTATAAGGATTTCATTTTCTTCATGAGACTTTATAGCTACTCTTATATAGCTATCATCTAATCCGATAAAATTTGATGCATCTCTTATAAGAATATTCCCTTTTGTTAATAATTCGACTTTTATTTCATATGACCTTCTATCATTAAGCTTAATCAATATAAAATTTGTATCTGTATCGTAAACTACTATGTTTTGTATGTTTCTTAACTCCTGTAACATGTAGCTACGTTCTTTTATATAATATTTTTTACTATCTTCTATATAGTTTTTATCTTCAAAAATATGATTAGATAAAGTGTCAGCAAATGAATTTATTGTCCATGGCTCTTTATAGTTATGAATCTTTTCTATTATCTCTTTATTACTAGTTAGTCCATATCCAAGCCTTAATCCTGGCATACCGAAAAATTTTGTTACAGCCTTTAGAATAAATATATTTTCATATCTTTGTACATATTTAACTAGGCTATATTTTTCTTCTTCTGCTACAAACTCCATAAAAGTTTCATCAACTATAAGTAACTTATTATTTTGTATCATTAGGTTTAGTAACTCTGTTAAGTCTTTAACCTTACCATTTGGATTGTTAGGATTACATATAAACAAGCTATCAAATTTTTCAATATTTTCTTTTATATCTTCTAAATCTATAGAAAACTGTTTTTTTTCATTTAGATTTAAATTTATAATTTCTAATCCGCTTAATTTAGCACTTCTTTCATACTCTGAAAAAGTAGGATTTAATATAGCTAATCTTTTCCCTATACTCTTCATTAATAAATAGATTATTTCTGTAGCCCCATTTCCAGGTATTATAAAATCTGATTTCACACTTATATATTTTGATATGTTATTTCTTAAATTTGTATAATTTATATCTGGATAACTTCTACACTCTGATAAACCTTCTAGTATATATTTTTCTAATCCTTGTATTACTTTTGGGTTTATATTTGAACTAAAATCTATTATATCTTTTGGGTTTTTATCGTACATTTTTGCTATGTGATTTACATTCGCTCCATGACCTAAATCTTTCATTTATACCCCCCTTAATTTAGCCCACACAGTGGCTCAAAATTCGCTTCACTCAATTTATCATTTTGATTATAAAGTCATAAATAGTACTGTAAATATAACCATAGAAGTTATTGAGGTAGCATACATTATTTTATTTGTTTTCACTATATCATCTATTTCAATATCTCTGATTTTATCTCCTATTGTAGGTTTGTACACCGATTGACCAAAGTATATGTTCGTTCCTCCTAACTGCACTCCTAAAGCTCCTGCAACAGCACCTTCTGGATATGCACAGTTTGGACTTTTGTGATTTTTTCGATCTCTAATTGCTATTTTAGAAGAATTTTTATAATCATACCCCAATATTAAGCTCCCTACCATCATTAATAAAACTGAAATTCTAGCAGGTATATAGTTTGCAATATCATCAATTTTAGCTGATGCAAATCCCAAGTCTTTATATTTTTCGTTTTTATATCCTACAGTAGAATCTAAAGTATTTATGGCTTTATAGGCCATTGCAAGTGGTGCTCCACCTATAAAAGCATAAAACATTGGTGCAATTATTCCATCAACTGTATTTTCTGCTACAGTTTCTATCGTAGCCCTGATTATTTCACCTTCATCTAAATGCTGTGTATCTCTTCCTACTATATAAGATAATTGAATTCTAGATTTTTCTATATCTCCAATTTTTAAAACTTTATATATTTTTACAGCTTCATCTTTTAAACATTTAGTAGCTAAAGTTGTATAAATTAAAAGTGAATTTACTATTATAAATCCTCCTGGAATAAAACTACTTAACTTAACTATTAAGTATGTAACTAAATAAGTTATTCCAACTGTTACAAACCATAAAACAAATCCACCTTTTTTTAAATCCTTATCCGTTTTAGCTACTTTTCTTATTTTGTTTTCAGTTACTTTTATTAATTTTCCAATGTATCTAACTGGATGAGGAAAAGAATATGGATCTCCTATAATTAAATCCATTATGTATCCTATATAAATAGATAATATATTCATATTACTTATTTCCTTTTTCTAAAAAATTTTTTATACAATTTAAGTTATTGTAAAAATGTGTGTGTAGATATGTAGCTAAAGTATTGTTTTTGCTATATCCACCTTCCCATTCATCAACTACTTTTTTGTCTCTTTCTTTTCTCATTATATAAGCACATTCTTCATCAGTTTCAAAAACTGAATGGTGGAATTCATGTCCTTTTATACTTTCATCTTTTTTAGATAAAATAGTATCTACTTTAGCAGTTCCATAGCAATATCCAAATCTTTTTAAAGATGCTGTCATCTTACTATATCCTTTAAATATTCCTACCATCTCATACTCTTTATTTTCTTGGTCTAATAACTTTTCTCCTAGATACATTAATCCACCGCATTCAGCATATATAGGGATATTATTTTCATGAGCTTCTTTTATGGATTTTCTCATGCATTCATTTTTTTCTAATTCTTGACCAAATATTTCTGGGAATCCTCCACCGATATATATATAGTCTGATTTTGGTACTTCTTTGCCTTTTAACGGACTAAAGTATTTTATATTTAACCCCAATTCCTCAAGTAATTCTATATTTTCTCTATAATAGAAGTTGAAAGCTTTATCATATGCTAGTGCTATAGTTTTGCCTTCCATCTTGTTGCTTTCTATAAAATCTTTTAAATCAAAGTTGCTTTCAACCTCTTCTGTTTCAGATATTTCTAGTATTCTATCTATATCTATATACTTTTCAATTTCCTCTGCTAAATTATCAAATTTAGTTTTTAATGAATCTATTTCTACACTAGGCACTAATCCTAAATGTCTAGATTCTAGAGAAAATTCATTATTTGGAGGGAAGTAACCTAAAACTTCAACACCACAATATGTTTCAATTGCTTTCTTTATTATTTCATAGTGTGTTTTAGTTCTCACATTGTTAACTATTACACCTTTTATATTCACATCTTTATCAATTTCCTTATACCCAAGCACCATAGCTGCACTAGATGCTGCCATAGCTTTACCATTTATAACCAATATAACTGGAGCTTTTAAAATTTTTGATGTATGAGAACTCGTACAATTATCTAAATCTATTCCTATACCATCATAAAGGCCCATTACCCCTTCAACTACTGATATATCTGCATCTTGTGACGATTTATTAAATACATATTTTATTTTTTCATCATCTAACATATATGAATCTAAGTTTCTTGAGTGTTTGCCAGTTATAAAAGTATGGTATGAAGGATCTATATAATCAGGTCCAACTTTATATGGCTGAACTTTCATATTCCTCTTCGTAAGAGCCTGCATAATTCCTAATGATATAGTAGTCTTCCCTACACCACTATTAGTTCCTGCAATCAAAATTTTCTTCATTATATTCCACCTAACCATTGAATTTATTTTTTGAGCAACGGATGTGACCGAATGCATATGAGCGTCATATCGTTAGCGACATGAATGGAGCAAATTTTTTATACAGTTTCTTTCTCATGCTCGCTCATTATTTTATAAATTTTTTCTATATCTAAATGTTCTCTCAATAAATCTGCTAATTTATCGTATTCTTTTTGCTTAAATTCTTCGAATGAAGTTACACTACTTTCTATTCTATCTAAACCTTTTTGATTTCTTATATTATTTAAAAGTGTTCTAGTAAAATATACATCATCAAATATACCATGAAGGTAAGTTCCTACTACATTACCTTCTTTATTTACGCTACCTTCTACATAGTTTACTTGTTCATCTAGCTTCTTATTGATTACATTTAAATTGTTGACTTCCGTACCTATCTTACTTATTCCCATGTGTATTTCATAACCTTTTACTTTCTTTCCTCCAAGGTTAATCATATATCCACCAAGTCCATCACATATTGTGGCTTCTACTTGTGTAGTTGTTTTTTCCATCTCAAATGTAGTCTCTGTATCTAAAAGCCCAATTCCATCAAACTCTTCAACTTCACCTTCAACATGGTATGGGTCTTTAAGCTTCTTCCCTAACATTTGATATCCTCCACATATACCAAATATCAATTTACCTCTTTTATGTAATTCCTTTATTTGTTCTTCTAACCCATTTTCTCTTATGTACTTTAAATCATCTATTGTACTTTTACTTCCTGGAATTACCACCATATCAGGATTTCCCAGTGTCTCACCATAATCTACATATCTAATACTTACATCTTCTTGAGTTTCAAATATGTTAAAGTCTGTGAAATTAGACATATGAGGAGTTCTAATTATTTCTATATGAATATCATTTTTATTCATCTTTGTCTTAAATCTAGTTGTTACGCTATCTTCATCTTCTATTTTTATATCACTATAAGGAATAACTCCAAGAACAGGAACTTTTATTATTTCTTCAAGCATTTTTACCCCTTCAGCTAAAAGTTCTTTTCTTCCTCTGAATTTGTTGATAATTACTCCCTTAACTCTTTTTCTTTCTGATTCACTTAATAAAAGCATTGTACCTGCTAATGATGCAAATACTCCTCCCCTATCTATATCTCCAACTATTATTACTGGTGCATCTGCAATTTCTGCCATTCCCATATTAGCAACATCACGTTCTCTTAAATTTATTTCTGCCGTACTCCCTGCACCTTCCATCACTACAATGTCATAGTTATTACTAAACTGTTCAAATATATTCTTTAATTCTTTTGCTAACTTAGGTTTATAATTATGATAATCAGATGAAGACATATTTTCTATCACCTTACCTCTCATAATCACTTGGCATCTATGGTTTCCTGATGGCTTTAATAATATTGGATTCATATCTGCTACTGGTTCTATACCTGCTGCTTCTGCTTGAAATACTTGGGCTCTTCCCATTTCAAGCCCTTCTTTTGTTATAAAAGAATTTAATGCCATATTTTGTGATTTAAATGGTGCAACACTATATCCATCTTGTTTAAATACTCTACATAGTCCAGCAGTTAAAATACTTTTTCCAACGTTAGAAGCAGTACCTTGTAACATTATCTTTTTGCCCATAATTTCACTCCCTTTATTTTTATAATCTTCTCAATATTAAGAAAGTCCTAGCTCTTTTAGAGCTAGGACTTTTATTCTATAATATATCAAATAAAAACCTTCACCCCGAAGATCTCATTAATAAATTAAATTAGGCAGGTATCCTGGCTCAACTTCATCCTACTCCTATACCTTCCCATCCTTAGGACAGTGGTAATTTCTAGTTTCGTCAGTTTTACAGTAGCGGGGGCTGCAAAGGCATTTAACCTTTTTCCCTTTTAATCTATAAGAACCTATTTTAATCTAATATTCGATTTTAAAGGCTAAATAAAACTCGTATTATTCATGGTGTTTATTACAGTAAACCCATTTTCCACTTCTAAAATCGTAATTGATGCATTATCAATCTTAAAATTCCAGTGGTACTCATAGCTATTTGATATTAAGTAAGTTATTATATTTCTTATTGTTCCTCCATGAGAACATATAAGTATTGTCTTATCTTTATTGTCAAAAACTATTTTACTTATTTCATTTGCCACTCTATTATAAGAGTCTATTAAACTCTCTCCATTGGGATATTTATATTCATATCCTTTATCTATAATTGATTTAAATTCATCAGGGTAATTTTTTTTAATCTCATTGAAGGTTACCCCTTCAAAATCTCCAAAACTAATTTCTTTTAACGTTTCCTTTTCTATTATATCTATTTTTTTTAATTTAGCAATTTTTCTTACTGTGTCTTTTGTTCTTGATGATGTAGTAGTATAAATTTTATCTATATCTATTTTTTCTAAATATGTTGTCAATTTATCTATTTGTTTTTTTCCAATTTCACTTACAACACTATCTATATGACCTGATAATCTGTTGTTTTGGTTATCAATAGTCAATGCATGTCTTACTAAAATTAATTTTGTCATATTTACACCTCTTTAAAGGTTAGCCTATCATTAGGTATATGTAAAGTAAATATATAACTTCTCCAAGTTCTACGCTACAACCTAAAATATCTCCTGTTACTCCATCAATCTTTTTGTATATATGTTGTTTGAACATTTGATTAAATATAATAACAATCACTATAGAAATTAAGATTTTAAGTAATAATATAGTTGAAGAATTAAACATTAATTTTGATATTAATGCTATTATAGCTATCGTATATGTTATAGCTGTTATAAACATACTAGTTGTTGACTTACCTATAAATAAATTTCCCATTCCTTTAGCTCTAGGACTAACAGTTTTATATGTTAATCGTATCATGCCTAGCCTACCTATTATTGGCATAAATATTATCATCCACATAAACCCTTGATTTATAATACTGTATATAAAACCAATTTTAAGTAACATTACAAACATTATAGCTAAAAGTGAGTTAGTTCCTAATCTAGAATCTTTCATTATTTCTAGCATTTTTTCTTTATCTCTATAACTATATATAGCATCAAATGTATCTCCTAATCCATCAATATGAAGACCTCCCGTTAACACTACAGATGATAAAGTTATTATTATAGCTGTTATAAACGGATCAAATATTTTCATTGATACTGTTCCCACTAAAAATAATAAAATTCCTAAAACAAATCCTACAAGAGGAAAATATGTTATAGATTTATGAAAATCCTCATCAATTCCTACATCTATATTTATCGGTATTCTGGTCATAAATTGAAGTATTGCAATAAATCGTTTCATAATTTACCCCTTTATTTTCATAGGTATACCACTTACTACAAAATATACTTCATCACTTTGTGATGCTATGCATTGATTTATTCTACCTACTATATCTGTATATACTCTACTAAGTTTGTTAGCTGGTACGACTGCCATTCCAAGTTCATTAGTTACTGCAACAAAATATAAATTTGTATTTTTTATTTCTTCAATTAATTTATTAACTTGGTCTTTTATGTACAATTCTAAATTATTTATTTCATCTTGCGTTGCTTTATCTATATCTAAATCATATGTAAACATTAAATTATTAACTAATAGAGTAACACAGTCTAATATTATAGTTTCATGATTTTCAGATACTTCTTCAATTATAGAATATATATCTTTATATATTTCGTAAGTCTTCCAGTTTTGTGGTCTACTTTCTTTATGTTTTTTTACTCTGTGTTTCATTTCATCATCAAAAGGTATTGATGTTGCTATATACGCAGTATTATTATTTCTATCTATACATAATTGTTCTGCAAAATTACTTTTACCAGATCTTGCTCCACCTGTTACCAATATAACTTTGCTCATTTTTATTCTCCTATCTTAAACTGTTATCTACCCATTCTACTTCATCAAATGTAGCCATATTTTTATATGTATAATTAGCTGCTTCTATAATATTAAATGCTAAAGCGGCTCCACTACCTTCGCCTAATCTCATATCCATATTTAATACAGGACTTAATTTTATTACTTCTAATGCTTTTTCTGTTCCTGGCTCTGCTGATGAATGAGATGCTATCATATATTCTCTACTTTTAGGATTTACTTTATATGCTAATAATGCTGCTGCATAAGATATAAATCCATCTAAAACAACAGGTATTTTATTTGCACTACATCCTAATATAACGCCTGCCATAGCACCTATTTCAAATCCACCAACTTTAGATAATATATCTATCGCATCTTCAGGATTTGGCTTATTTAATTCTATAGCATTTCTTATTGTATTTGCTTTATGTTGTATCTTTTCTTTCTTTAGCCCTGCACCTATTCCAGTTACGTCTAAAGGATCACAATCACATATTACAGATATTATAGCACTACTTGGTGTTGTATTACATATACCCATTTCTCCAATACCTATAACTTTATATCCTTTTTCTATGCATTCTTCAGCTATTTCTATACCTATCTCTAAACATCTTATAGCTTCTTGTCTATTCATAGCAGGTCCTTTTGCCATATTTGATGTACCTTTTCTGATTTTATAATCTAAAACACCATCTAGTTTATGATCACAGTTTATTCCAACATCTACAGCTACTATATCAGCACCTACAAACTTACTTAATACTCCAACCCCACATAGCCCTTTTGAAAAATTAGGAAATTGAAGTTGTGTTATATTTTGTGGATCTGGTGCTACACCTTCCTCATAAACCCCGTGATCTCCTGCAAAAGCTATAATTACTTTTTTAGATGTATCAAATTCTTTACTTTGATATATACCTGCTAATTGCATACAAATATCTTCTATCTTACCAAGGCTACCCGTAGGTTTTATAAGTCTGTCTAGTCTTTGTTTAGCTTGTCTAATAAAAGTATCATCTAAAGAGTATATATTTTTTGATATGTTTTCTAGTAAGCTCATTTTCTTTTCCTCTCATTATTTGATTTTAAAATATTTTACCTAGCCTGAAAGGCTAGGTATTATTTTTTTAATCTTATTTGCCTTGTCTCGTTGATTTATAAATTTTGTTAAATACATAAAATGTCTTATAAAACTATTCTACATTTTACTTCTTTATCCTCTAATATTTATATTGAAACTGACAATAAATTTATTTTTTACTATTATTAAAGATTATGCGCTACTTTTAAAGCCTCATAGCTAGCTTCTATAGTATAATCTATATCTTGATTTGTATGAGCATTTGATAAGAACATAGCTTCAAATTGTGTTGGTGCTAAAAGAACACCTCTCTTTAATAATTCTTCAAAATATTTATTAAACTTAGCTACATCACACTTTGTTACATCATCATAATTATTTATAGGCCCTTGCGCAAAGAATAAACAAACTAATGAACCAGCTCTATTTACAGTATAATTTAATCCTAATTTTTCTACATTAGATTTTAGTCCTTGCTCTAATCTTATAGCCTTTTCCTCTAATTCTGTATATATTTGTGGATTGTCTCTTAATATTTCTAAATTCTTTTTCCCCATGTACATAGCTAATGGATTTCCTGATAACGTACCCGCTTGGTAAACAGGCCCTACAGGAGACACCATACTCATTATTTCCTTAGTTGCACCATAAGCACCTACAGGAAGCCCTGCACCTATTATTTTACCAAAGCAAACCATGTCTGGCTTTATTCCAAAGTATCCTACTGAACTACTATAATTTAATCTAAATCCAGTTATTACTTCATCAAATATTAAAACAGTCCCATATTCTTTTGTTATATCTCTTAATAACTGTAAGAATTCTTGTGTTCCAGAAACTACGCCCATGTTTCCTGCTACTGTTTCTACTATTATTGCAGCAATCTCATGTCCTTGTTCCTTAAATATTTCTCTTACTGCATCTAAATCGTTGTATCTACATACTAATGTATCTTTTACAACATCTTCTGGAACTCCAGGACTTGTTGGTACTCCATATGTAATTGTTCCAGACCCTGATTTAACTAATAATGCATCTGAATGACCATGGTAACATCCTTCAAACTTTAAAATCTTATTTCTTTTTGTGTATGCTCTAGCTACTCTTAAGGCACTCATTGTTGCTTCCGTTCCAGAGTTAACCATACGAACTTGATCTATAGCAGGATATGCTTGTACTATAATCTTTGCCATATCCACTTCTATAGCTGTAGGAACTCCATAACTTGTTCCTTTAGCTACTATTTCTTCAATTCCTTCAACTATTTCTTTTGGACTATGTCCTAACATAAGTGGTCCCCAAGAACAAATATAATCGATATATTCATTCCCATCTACATCATATATTCTACTTCCATGAGCTCTATCTATAAAAATCGGATCTAATCCTACTGATTTAAATGCTCTAACAGGGCTATTAACTCCTCCAGGTATATACTTTGTTGCTTCTTCATATATTTTTAGTGATTTTTCATTTTTCATCTATAATGCCTCCCAATATTTAAAGTTCAAATAACTCTTCAACTAATTTTATATACTCTTCTCGTTTACCTTTATCTTTTGTTTGCTTTAAATTAATTATCGGTTCTCTTATAAGCCTTTTTAATGCAGATGTCATCATTTTATCTATGATTTTTTTCTCTCTATTATCAAGATCAAGCTTTCTAAATATGTAATCTAGAGTATCTTCTCTTATCTCTAAACATTTATCATTTAATGATTCTATAGTTGGGTCTATATGTGTTGAGTCAACCCATTCTATAAATTCATTAATACTACCATCTATCATTTTGTAACCTATACTAGCCAATTCTTTTCTCTTTTGATCATTTTTTTCATGAATTTCTTTTAAATTATCTATATCATAAACCTTTACATTTTCTAGTTCATTTATCTTAGGATCTATATCTCTTGGAAGAGCTATATCCATCATATAAACTTTGTTTTGAATTTTTGGCATATCCTCATATCTAACTACTATATGCGGAGATGCAGTTGCACTTATTACTATATCTACATCATTAAGTACTTTATATCTATCACCATATTCAATTGGCACAATATTTTTATATTCATGTTGTATTTCTTTTATTTTTCCATGACTACGATTTGATACATATATTGTATTAATATTTTCTTCTTCTAAATGTCTCATTGTTAACTTACTCATTTTACCTATACCTATAACTAAAGCGTTTTTCCCCTTTAGACTACCTAGCTTTTCTTCTAAAAACTTTACTCCTATATAGCTTATAGATAATGGTTGTTGTGATATCTTTGTGGTATTTTTAATATCCTTAGCTGTCGTTATGGCTTCTCTAAATAGTTTGTTAAATCTCTTTTTACTAGCACCTAATTGCATAGAAAAATCATATGCATCCTTTACTTGTCCTAATATTTGATCCTCTCCTAATACTATAGAATCTAAGCCTGCTGTAACTTTATATATATGCTCTATAGCCTCTCTATTAATTTTTGAAAATAGATATTTTTTTACATCAGAAGAGTTAAAGAAACTTTCATAAAAATCCTCTACTACTTTTATTTTTTCTTTAATATTTTTAGATTGGATATATATTTCACTTCTATTACAAGTAGATAGTATCACAATCTCCTCTATTTCTTTATCTAGTAGATAATTTATAGCCTCTATTTTTTGCAAATCCGTAAAAGATACTCCTTCTCTTATGCTTATCGGAGCTAAATTATGATTTACTCCTACGACCCCTATATCCATAGCTAACCTCCAAACTATTTTAAGTTTTATTTATATTTACTATTTATAGTATACATCTACATGCAAATTTTGTAAATTTAGAAGTTTAAATATGTTTTTGAACATAAAAAAAAGACTACGTGGCTACGTCTTACTCTCCCAGGAGGTTGCCCCCCAAGTACCATCAGCGCTAAAGAGCTTAACTTCTGTGTTCGGAATGGGAACAGGTGTATCCTCTTTGCTATTATAACCACATAATCTTTATTTTTTAATGGAGCGGGTGAAGGGGATCGAACCCTCACAGCCG
>NZ_DATIRC010000369.1:0-2123 GCF_035470145.1 Romboutsia sp. | reverse complement strand
ACGCCGCCAGCGTTCATCCTGAGCCAGGATCAAACTCTCAAATAAAAGTTTAACGGGCTCAGATACTGTTATATATCTGGCTTTGTTTGTTTGGTTTGTTTCAATTCTATAAATTAACCTACTGTTTAATTTTCAAAGTTCTTACCGGCTCGTCTTGAGCACATTATTAATATTATCATCCATTAAATAATAAGTCAACATTTTTTTATGATTTTTTTATAATTTTTATAATCATTATTATTTTTCACTATGAATTAATGTAATACTATAGTTTATTATCTAATAGATATAAATTATAGCTTTCTATTATATTTATTAGAATTTCAGCATATATAAGCTGTCCTTTTTCGTTTTTTTTAGTACTATATCCAGCATCTTGTAAAGCTTCTGCTTGTTGTTTATAATTTTTGGCTTGAAATATTCCATGTTCTCCATATCTTTTATTTTCTGCTAAAAACTTAGCATGATCTTCTATAGATTCATTTAAATCATTATACTTACGAAATTTTGCGTTTACTTTGTCATTATAATTTTCTGATGTTATAACCTCTACATATTCTCCATCCCAACTACTATCAGCCTTTATTCCAAATAGATTATTGCTATCCTTTGTTAATTGAGATTCTCCCCATCCTGATTCTAATATAGCTTGCGCTATTGTTACGGATGGAAATATTCCATACTTCCTATAACTTTTTTTTGCACCCTTCTCAATTTTATCTATAAAATCTACTTTACTTTGTTCTAATGATATATCTTTTGTTTTATTTATATTTTCTATATAATTTGAAATATTAAAAAGCACGTTTACACTTACTAATACACAAATTGTAATTCCAATTTTTTTTATATATATTTTAATATTTTTTTTTACTTTTTTATACCTACCTAGATGTTTAAGTTTTTTTTTCCCCATTATACCCTCCTAATTCATGACAATATAATTACATCACTACAAAAATAAAAAGAGTAGAAAATTTTCTGCTCTTTTTACTTAGACTTTAATTCAATCCATGCTCTATCATATATTTTTATATCTTCACCTAACAATCTATCTTTAACTTCATCATTTACATAGGCCATTACTGAATCTTTTTGTTCCATTTATTTTTAATTAATAGTATTTATATACTATATACTATCTTTTTAAGTTTAATTGCTATAGTGTCTCTAACTGAATCAAACATTATTATATCAACCTTATATTTAGGATTCAATAATATATCACAACTATCAATTAGCTTTTTTACCATTTTTATATTATATAATATATCAAATGTTCCCCCACATATATAGTCCGTTATATTTATTAATTTTATCATGTATAGAATTCAAGAAATCTTTATATACATTTCATATTCTGTATATTGTTAAAATCTATCTTTTATCATAACTGTTACTAATAAAAGTAATACTACCACAAGAGCTCAATAAAGTTAAATTTTTTTATGTTTAAATATACATTATCTAAAGCTTTTAAGTCATCATATATTTTATACTAATTACTAACTTTCATTCCCTAAAATGACGGTGGAGTACTAACCCAAATCACTTTTGCAGTAGTTTTTCCTGCATTTGATATATAGTGATTTGCTCTTGGTTTAAAGTAAAAACTTTCACCTTTTCTTACCTTACTTTTTTTCTCTCCTATATGAACATATACAACACCTGCAAGTACATAGCCAAACTCTTCCCCTTCATGAGGTTTTTCTTCTTTATATTGACCACCTGGATATAAAGTTATTATTACAGGTTCCATTTCATTTTTCTGAGAATTTGGTATTAACCATTTAAATGTGTATTTTAAATCTTCATCCTCTGTTTCAAACATATCATCTTTTGTGAAAGAAATTCTTTCATCATCTATTTCATTAAAAAATTCCCTTAAGTTTGTACCTAAAATTTCAAGTATATCTATAAGGGTAGCAATAGATGGTGATGTTAGATTATTTTCTAATTGAGATATAAACCCCTTTGACAACTCACATCTATTTGCTAATTCTTCTTGAGTCAGTTGTTTTTCTATCCTCATTCTTTTTATTTTTTCACCAATGTCCATAGTCCCACCTCCTGCTCATTTATTATTGTAACTAAACATGATGTTTAAAATATATAAACATCAA
>NZ_DATIRC010000368.1:0-4170 GCF_035470145.1 Romboutsia sp. | reverse complement strand
CCTATGAGCCATTAAATCGGCTCTTAATTCTTTCATAGGAGGTGATAAAGTGTGAACACCTTGTCTGACTTTAATCATTGCATCTTTTCCGAACTCATTTTCATATGCTTGCAATAAACTATCATCAACATGCCAAGGATCATAACCTATCCAAGGAATATATATATCATAATCTTCTCTAATTTCTTTAAACCACTCTAACATATGGAATTTATTAACCTTGTTACCTGGACATACTCTTAATAATCCTTGTTTTTCCCATAGTTTATATGGAACTCCATCATCTTCTTTGTTGTCTTCTAAGTTGTTCAGTTTACCTTCTGGCACAAAATACATAGATAATACATATATGTTTTCATCATTAGGTCTCATACATAATACTTTAGCAGATGATAAATCTGTAGTTTCAGCTAAGTCAAAACATCCTATACCATATCTGAATCCCATCTCTTTAACATCAAACTTAGTTTCATTATTAAGTTCATCCCATCTAAGCCATGCACTTGATGAATTTTCTTTCATATTGAAATCTTTTACCATTACTGTAGCTTTAAAAGATGGATCATTCTTAGCTTTATTAACAAAATCTCTTAAGTCTTGTATATTTTTTATAGTTCCAAGACCAGGATTAGCTTTTATCCAACATTCTTCTTTGTCCCATTCATCTTTATCATCTAATTCATAAATAAATGGTAAAAATGTTTCATCAACTACTTTATTTTCATCATTACTTGTATATCCATCTAATACTTTACACGCATAATCATACTGAGCATCAAATATAGATTCTCTTACAAATCCATTAGTAGTTATACAAAATAGTAAAGGTTGTCTCCGAGCTGTCATTGACTGTTTCATTAAGTCATATAAATCTCTGTTTTTAATAGCTGCTAATTCATCAATAGTTATCATATGTCCATTAAGTCCATCTAATCCATTACTGTTTGATGCTAGTGCTTTTATAAATGACATTGTCGGAGAAAAATATAAATCACTTTTTCTTTTTCTTATATGTTTTGAAAGTAATGGAGACTGTTTCACCATGTTATGTATCTCCATGAAACACTTTTGAGCCTGTTCTAGCTTAGTTGCTACACAATAGTTTTCTGCTGCTCCTTCACCGTCTCCTATAGCCATGTATAAATTAACTCCAGCTAGCTCTGTTGTCTTTCCATTTTTCCGACCTTCTATAGTTAGAGTTTCTTTATATTTCCTCAATCTAGTTTCCTTATCTACAAATCCAAATATAGCTTGAAATTTAGCTTTTTGGAATAATTGTAATTTAAAAGATGCTCCCATAGCTCCTTGTGCTTGTTTACAAAATGTTTCTATGAAGTCTATCGGTTTATTTGCTAGTTCTTCATCAAATACCCAATTATCTTTAGGATTATATAAATCATCGACTAACTTAGCATATACTTGTTTAATCCTTTCACAGGCAACTATTTCACCAGATAGTATTTTTTGGTAATATTCTTCTATGTAAGTACCTGTCATTTCTTAATCTTGCTCCTATTTAAGAACTCTAATAGTTCATCTTTTTCTTCCTTCTTTTCTTCTCCAGGTATAAGATCTATTAGTTGTTTCATAGTATTTGAATATCTTTGAATGAAAGTAGTATATATTTTTACCTGCGGTCTTTCTCTTTCAAATCTCTGTGATCCTTGCTCAAACATTTCTGTTAATCCATTAGAAAGTAAATCTTCTCTAAGTTCTTCTAATGATATTTTCATAAATGCTGCTTCACTTATAAGTCCCTCAAGTGTCTTAGTTTTTTCTTTTGTAAAATCTACATATAATTTCTTAACTCTGTTTATCTCCTGCTTAATCTTTTTTTCTTTCTCTAATTTCGCATTAAATTCGTCTCTTAATTGTTCGGTTTTCGATTTCATCTTACCCCTCCCTAATTTTGAAAATTTCATGTGGAGGAAGATAGAGGTCCACTCCGACGGTCTCCTGTAACCACCCACATAACTTTTTATAGGGGGGCGTTAACCGGTACGAGTTCACCGTTCTCATTGAACTTATATTCACTCTTTGTAGGATTTATCTTTCTATGTATTCCAACATGACAATCCCTACACAATAGGACTAAGTTATCTTCTCCTAGTGTTATGTCTATGTCATTCATATTCTTAGGACTTAACCATATGATATGATGTACTTCTTCTCCTGGCTTACCACATTTGTTACATAATCCATGATACTTATTGAATATATATTCTCTAACTCTCTTCCATTCCTTACTCTTATAAAACTTCCTGCTAAACTCTCTAGCCATTTGCACACTTCCTTAAGCTTCATAATACCTATAAAAAACTATATATTTTTATACGAATATTATATTAATAATAAAGTTTATAGTTTGTGTTTAACTCTAATTAATTCCGTATTTACCTAGAGAATAAGGAATTAATTTTGATACTTTACTTCTATTATAGTGTTAGAAAAAATCCACCTTAAATTCCATTCATTTTATTTTTTAGGTATTCATAGTCTCAAATAAAAAAATAACTATAGAAAATCATCTAACGACTTACTATAATTATCATACTTTAATCTTTCTAAATCTAAATATAACTTTGTTTCTTCTATAGATGAATGACCTAACATTTCTTTAACTGCTATTATGTCATAACCACTATCTACATAAATTTTATAAGCATACGTCTTTCTCATACAATGAGCAGTTGTATAATATAAACCTAAATACTCTCCAGCTCTCTTAAGTATTTTACTTATAGTATCAACTTCTATATATCCATCACCTTTGTTTGATGGAAACATATACTCCCAATCTTCTTTAGTCGATATATAAGACTTAAGTTTTACCTTAAGCTTTGGACTTAATGGAACTCTCCTAGGTTTTATATTCTTTTTTCTTATATTTTTACTATTAACTTTCTTACTTTCTAAAATAATAAATTCATTAGTCTTTATTACTTCTTTAATTTCAGATACTGTTAATCCTACTAGATCTCCTGCTCTGTATCCTGTTGTAACTCCTATTTGAAATAATATACTATTTCTTTTGCCATAATTATCACTACTAGCTTCAAGATATGCAATCATCCTTTTCACATCTCGAGTATTTTTAATAGGTTTTGCGGCTCTTTTTACTTTTTTCATTTTTACAACATTCCTTTCCCCCTCTCTATAATTCTCTTAATTTATTTATATATTTACTATCATTACTTATTCGAATTAAACTTTCTATTTCCCATTTAATTGGTCTATTAGGCATCTTCTTTCTTACAGCTAGGTCGATTATTGATTTAGCTTTATGAAAGCTCTTAATATGCGTATGACCTTTTTCAAATAACTTCTTTGTGTTATACACTATATATCCATCAGAAGCCTTTAAAAGTATAAAATGCTTTCTCTGATAAACTTTTTTAGCTCCTTGTGTTTTATCAAAATTCGGTTTACTCTTCATTAAATTGTCATATTTATATAATTCTTCTTTTAACAAAGTTGTCTTTGCTATTTCTCCTGCATCCTTCCAAACTTTCATACACATCACCTTTTTAGACAAAATAAAAAAAGCCACGGTTCGAAGGTCATGGCTTTTTTTCTATGGTTGTTTTTCAAATCTCTTATATTAACTTTTTGGGGTAAAGGGAAATATACTGATATTAATATAATAACACTGTTTTCGTCTCTTTTTGTGCCAAAATACTGCCAAAATAGTGCCAAAATAGTGCCACCCTATTTTTTTATTACATTTTCCATCTTTTGCATTATTCTTGAATGTTCTCTCCAGAAACTTCTTTCTGATATATGTAATTCATTATATACTTCACTTGGTTTATATTCTTCAAGGTATCTTAACTCTATAACCGTATATTCTTTTTTAGTTAAAACATTTAGTGCTATATCTATTTCTTTTATCTCATATTCTAAATCTTTTATTTCATTTTCTAATATATCTTTCTCTAATATATGACTTTCTACTTTTGAGTTTATTCCCCCTGATCCTCCTGGCATACCTGAACAGTTAGGACTTATATTTGAGTACATATTATCAAGTTTTAATTTTTTAGATTCTAATTTAGCCTTATTTTCTTTATATTTGAAAAGTCTTTTCTTTAACTTTTTATTATTATTATATTCACTCATATATATCTATCTCCCTATCATTTGGTTATCATTATCAATATATCTTCACAA
>NZ_DATIRC010000367.1:0-5836 GCF_035470145.1 Romboutsia sp. | reverse complement strand
ATGTTTATATCCATTTTTAAATAAATAATAAGATTGTATGTTTTGTTGCTATTTTAGAATGCTTTGGGTAAGATATTATATAGTATTATAAATCTTTATTTAAACTTATCAGATTACATATTATGAAAGGAAATTTATTTATGAATGAACCAATTATATCAGTTGAAGAAATGATAAATTATATTTATGAAAAATGTAAGGAAAATGGATATTCTATACCTCGAGAAACTATAGAAGTTATATTAGATTACGAAGAGGAATTCTTAGATAGTAAAGGTTTAATAGAACTTGAAGATGATGAAGATATTTATTAAATAAAAGCCTCTAGAAATATTTCTAGAGGCTTTACACAATCTAAGTAATTATTATCCCCATAAGCCTTGTCAACTCAAGTGCTTGTACTACACTAACACTTGCTCCTGAAATGTCATTAATACCAAGTTGTATATCATCTATATTACAAGTTGTAAAATCAATGCCCTTTAATTTAGTATTATAAAAAATAGCTTTACTTAAATTGGTGCTATTAAATGCAAGTTTTTTAATTTGAAGCTCTTGAAATACAGAGCTTTGAAAATCAGATTCAATTATATTTACACCCTCAAGTTTTGCATAAGCAAAATTTGAGTACTTCCCTAATGAATTATTAAATAATACATTTTTCATGCAACATTCGTCAAATCTAGTTCCCATGAGTTTACAATTAATAAATTCGGTTCTATAGATGCTCCCTTTACTAAAAGATATATTAGATAAATTACAGTTTTCAAATACAACATCCATCATATCTATTTTTCTTAAATCACAGTAATCAAAAGTAACATTTCTAAATATACACTTATCAAAACTAACTCTTATATCTTCTAGTCCACTTATTAATACATTTTCTATAACTTTATTTGATAATATGTTCTCACTATGTATTTCGCCTATAACATCTTCTATTTCTTCTAAATTATCTATTATTTTAGGTTTTTGAAGTTTAATTAGTTTACTCATATTTATTACCATCCTTAATTTATAATTAAACTTAATTTTTAAAAATTTAGTTTTCTATATAACAATCTTATTACATATATCAAATTAATTCAAATATTTATTCATAATAACTTATAGCCGCTTTCTAAACAAAATAACCTACATTCCATAAACTTCTTATGAATTAAAAATAACGAACTTATTGTGGTTCGTCATTCTTTAATTACTATTATTTTATTAAATATTCTTTTGATTTTTCTGTACCATTAAAAGGTTGTGTACAGCTATGATTTTTATTTGGTCTTTCTTCTCTATCAACTTTTATGGATATATAGTCATCGTTTAGTATCTTTACTTCTTCATCTTCAAAGGATTTATGTTTCATTGATTTTATTCTTATGATTTCAATATATTATAAATTTCCACAATATTTATTTTATAAACTTATCTCTTTTATATTTTAATTAATAATTATAGTTGTACCACTAGGCACATTATCATAAATCCATTTGGCACTGCTTGTATAAAGCCTTATGCATCCATGACTTATTGCTAATCCTAACCTATCATCTTTTATATGCATTCCTGTTGCATCATATATTATTGAATGATAATAGTATTCTTCTATGATATGAATTGCATATTTTGCTGAACTATTGTTATCCCCTATCGCTGGATACTTTACACCTACAGAAAATACACCTTTTATAGTAGGTGTTGTGGGCTTTCCAACTGTACAACTCCATTTAAATAACAAATTCCATACATTATTATTTTTTTCATATATATAAGTAAATTTATTTTTAATAGATGTAATTATTAAGTAATTTGTTGAACTTGTAATATTATTATCATTTATAAATTGAGACATATTTGTATTGAATTTTTTATAATTTAATGAATTATTATCTCTTAACTTACTGTGTATTTTCATGTTCAAACCATTCCTTTCTTTGCTTTTAATAACCTTCTATTCTTAATTATGAATGGTTAATTTATAAAGTGATAATTTATAAAAAAGCTAGATATTTTAGCTTTATGTATTTTGTTTATAAAAATTAGTAGAACATTAAATAATATTATTCATAAAATGTATTATAAAATAATTTTAATCTAAGTAATGAAATTTAATTTTTTTAATACCTTAATACTAGTTCTTTAAATTAGGGGGGGTCATCGTGCTACAATCTTTACTTCTAGTATTTTCATTATGTATTGATACTTTTGTAGCTAGTATTGCTTACGGTACGGATAAAATAAAGATACCTTTTTCTTCTGCTCTTATTATAAATGCAGTGTGCTCATCATTTTTAGCAGTTTCTCTGTTCTTAGGTTCTGTGTTTAAGGATTTTCTATCTCCAAATATAGCCTCTGTAATGAGCTTTTCTTTATTATTAATGCTTGGAGTTTATAGGTTATTTGAATCTATTTTTAAAACTTATATTCAAAAGGTTTCAAACACAGAAGTTCCATTAACTTTTAAAGTTTTTGATTTTAAATTTGTCCTTGAAATTTATGCTAATGAAACTAAGGCTGATTACGATAAATCAAAAATACTTACAAGTAAAGAGGCTTTTTACTTAGCTGTTGCACTTTCACTAGATAGCCTGGCAGTTGGATTTGGTAGTAGTTTGGGAAGTGTACGTTATTTAGAGGTTATTTTACTTTCATTAGTTATTGGTATATCTTCATTACTTATAGGATCCTGTTTAGGAAGTAGATTTGCTCAAAAGGTAGATATAAATTTATCCTGGCTTTCTGGAGCTATTCTTATAGTGTTAGCCCTAATGAGATTTTTGTAGTGAAAAAGGTGGATATTTTCCATCTTTTTCACTACATACTCAACAAGTTTTAATTTTTTAATATAAAAAAAGTATTATCACATTTATATGATAATACTTTTTTTATATTATGCTATGCTTTTATTTCCTGCTTTTATAACTTGTTGTGCTATATTTACTGCATGGTCTGATATTCTTTCTAAGTTAGTTATTATATCTAAGAAAACAACTCCATTATCTACTGTACAAGAATTGTCATTTAATCTTCTCATATGATTTTCACGGCATACTTTTTCCATCATATCTACTTGTTCTTCCATTTTTATTACCTTACAAGCTAAATCTATATCTGAATTTTCCATAGCTTGCAGTGCATAAGTATAAGTATCAACAACTTTTTTGTACATTTGAGTTAATTCTGCTGTACCTTCTTTAGATAATTTTAAATCTTTTTCGAATATTATTTCAGTTAACTCTGCTATATTTTCAGCATGGTCACCAATTCTTTCTATATCATTTACAGTATTAAATAATGCATCAACACTTTCTCTAGATTCATTATTTAAAGATGTTTTAGATAACTTTAATAAGTAATTTAATATTATAGTTTGTAATTCATTTACTTTCTTTTCTTCTTCAAATGATTTCTTAACTTTAACTTCTGATTTTTCGAATAATCCATCCATTGAGTTAACAAATGCCTTCTTAGCTTTTTCACCCATTCTTAAAGTTTCTTTAACAGTGTTAGATAAAGCTATTGATGGAGTTTCCATCATTCTTTCATCTATATATTTAACAGTTTTTCTCTCTTCTATTTCATCTTCTTTTTCTGGTACAAGCTTCATAGTAAGTTTAACTATTAACTTAGAGAATGGAAGAAGTATCATAACATTTATTATATTAAATAATGTATGTGAGTTTGCGATTTGTCTACTTACATCATTTGGATTCCAATTAGTTACTATCATAGTTATTGGTTTAGTTAAAATCAACATAAATATTATTGTACCTATTACATTGAATACTAAGTGCATTGTTGCTGCTCTTCTAGCATTTTTACTAGCACCTATACTTGATAATAAAGAAGTAACACAAGTTCCGATATTATCACCATATAATATTGGTAAAGCTGCTGATAATGGTATTAATCCTTGTGATGCAAGTGCAAGTAACATACCCATTGATGCACTTGAACTTTGAATTATTGCTGTTATACCAAATCCTAATAATACTCCAAGTATTGGTTGATGGCTAAATGAAACTATCGCATCTGTAAATCCTTGGAATTCTGCTAAAGGCTTAACTGCGTCCTTCATAAATTCCATACCTGTAAATAATATACCAAATCCTATTAATATCTCAGCTGCAGTTTTAACTTTCGGCTTAGATGAGAATAAGTAAAATACTATACCTATACCTAAAGCCGCTGGAGCCATTCCAACTAAGTCAAATGATACTAATTGAGCTGTCATAGTTGTTCCTATATTTGCTCCCATTATAACACCTATTGCTTGAGGTAATGTCATTATACCTGCATTAACAAATCCAACTACCATTACTGTAGTGGCACTACTACTTTGTATAATTGCTGTAACTAAAGCTCCTACTATAACTCCCATAATAACGTTACTAGTTAGAAGTTCAATTATTCTCTTTAATTTAGATCCTGCTGATTTTTGAAGTCCATCCCCCATAAGGTTCATACCATATAGGAAAAGTCCAAGACCTCCCATTAAGTTAATTGCGATTTCCACGTTTTGTTTCCTCCTTAAATATAAGCATATCTGTTTTCCTCATTTATTAGTACGAATTAATTTTATCAAAAAAAATGTCACATTGTGTTAAATTTATGTTAAGTTGTTATGTTTTATGTTAAAAACATGTTAAATATCAGTTAAGTATTAAATCAGTATTAAATTTTTTTTAAATTCATGTTAATTATTAATACTAATTTAAAAGCTTGAATCAAGTAAGATTCAAGCTTTTTATTATGTTAAAATTACTACTGCTATAAATTCTAAATCTTCTTTTCCTGTATTTTCTATTGAATGTGTAGCTCCATTAGCAGTATAAATAGTATCACCTTGTGATACTTTTACTATTGTCCCATTGTCATCCACTACCCCTTCACCTTTTAATATGTAATATACTTCAAAATCATCACTGTGATCATGATATCCTATAGATCCCCCTGGAGGTAATGATATTTTTGAAAACATTTTAGCTTTTTCTTTAAGTTCATCACCTTGTATTATATGAGTTATAGTAGCAGTTTTTTTCCCATTTCTTAAATTTTCTACTTTAGATATTATTAAATCTTTTGGCTTCTTTATCATGTTTTTCCTCCTTCAAGCCATGTATAGGCAAATTCTTTAATTGTTTTATTCTATTTTTATGTTTATTTATCCTTTATTATTTATAGTTAGTATTTATTCCTACTAGGTATTTTACTGTATCTTTTCATAATAACTGGGAGCTAACTCAATTGTATAGGTATTTCCCTATCTTGAGCCAGTCCCTTTGGTTTATTTTCTAAAATCCTTCATATTATTTTCTATACTTAAGTTTTGAAGTATACTTTGAAGTGGTAATGCTCTACTTTCTATTGCCATACCAAATTGTTCAAAGCTTTCTTTAGTTTCTTTACCATAAGTTTTTAATATGCCTTGTTCTAATTCATTTAAATGAGTATATATATACTCTTTTACAGATTCTTCACGTTTTAAGTTGTTTATTTCTTCGCCTCTTAAAACGTGTTTAAATATTTCAAATCCTTCTCCTTTTGATCCCCAGATAAATATTCTATAAGTTATTAAAGACATTTCACAATATATTCCTGCACTTATAGAATTCATATGATTTATATCTTCATATATATCTTGGTTAAAATCAAAGAAGTTACTAGAAGCTATTTCGTATGTTTTTTGCTTATCATGTTCTATATTTTTTTCTATTATTTTTTTATCAAATTATTCATATCCACTAATTTGAAGTAGAATATCTGATAATTTAGTAGTATTTATAAATAATTTTTCTTTGATTAAAAATTGATTAGTCATATTTTATCTCCTTTTATT
>NZ_DATIRC010000366.1:0-5904 GCF_035470145.1 Romboutsia sp. | reverse complement strand
TTATGTTAATGTCAACTTGATTTAATTAATATTTATGTTCTATTTTATTTTGTTATTTTATTATAATTTGAGATATAATATAAATATTATATATTTATGGAGGGTTGTATGACTTTATCAAAATTTAGCGACTACGCTTTTAGAATATTAATCCTTTTAGGGAATAATCCAGATGAGACGTTTACTGTTGATTCTATTTCTGAAACTTTAGGATTATCTAATCATCATATAAAGAAGATTGTTTATAAATTAGCTACTGAAGGATATATTGATTCTAGTAAAGGTAGAAATGGTGGTTTGCGTTTAGGTATGAAGCCTTGTGACATAAATTTAGGAAAATTACTTAAGATTACTGAAGATAATTTAAACATTGTTGAATGCTTTTCAAAAGATAGTAACACTTGTAATATAAGTTCTTCTTGTAAACTTAAAGGTATTATCGGTGTTGCCCTAAATTCATTTATGAATGTTTTTGCTCAGTATACTTTAGCTGATGTACTTGATAAGTAGCAGCTAATACTACTCCCCCCTAGGGAACGTTTCGTTCCCTAGGGGGTTTGATTATGATATTATATATTTTTTCTCTTCTTCACTAACATTTCCTATATAAACATTGTTTAATTTTTCCTTTAATATATCATAAGCTTTTTTCATAACTTCTAAGCTCGTAGCTTCTGAAGTTTGCTTATACCTAGGAAAATATCTACTTATATGCAGAGGTATATTAGGATTTAAGTTACTTAAAAAATCTCTTATATCTACTAAGCTTTTTTCATCAGTATTTTCATCAGTTACTAATAAAGTTGTTACTTCTATATGACATCCAGTTTTATAGGCTATTTCAATTGTTTGTAGTACTGGATTTAAACTTCCTTTACATAGTGATTTATAATAATCATCATTTCCCTTTAAATCTATATTCATTGCATCTATATAGGGTAATAATTTTTCTAATGGCTCTTTGCTTACATATCCATTAGTTACTAGTGCAACTTTCTTTTGTTTAGATTTTTCTTTTAATAATTTAGCAGTTTCTAATACATATTCGTACCATATAAATGGTTCATTATAAGTAAATGCAATACCTATATTATTAGGTATACTTAATATAGTTTCAACAAGTTCTTCACTACTTACATTTTTATAAGGTACTTCCTGTTGAGATATACTATAATTTTGACAAAATGAACACTTAAAATTACACCCAAAAGTCCCTACTGAAAGTATATTGGTTCCTGGGTAAAAATGATAAAGTGGCTTTTTTTCTATTGGATCTATTGCAAGAGACGTAATAGCTTTATAATTACTATTTATCAAAATTGTATCTTCATTTTCATCTCTTATGGCCTTTCTTGCTATACAAATTCCACTTTTTCCACAAGGTATTTTACAATTATGTGGGCATAATTTGCACCATACATTGTTTTTATCTATTTTTTCATAATAAGAAGCTTCTTTAATCATCTAAATTATTCTCCTTATGTCTTTCAACTTTAAATCTCTCTATTAAATATTCTTCGTCTTGAGTAATTCCTGCTTTTTGTAGTGCTATTTGTACTTGGGCTTCTACAGTCTCTATTCCTTCTAAATTTGGAAGTAATAACCCTCTTTTATTTATAGTACTTACTATTACTCCATACTCATATACATTTAAATTGTTTATTGTACATGGTTCTGGTTCAAACAGTACATCTACGGATATATCTAAATCTCCTAGTTCTTCTTTTTTCACTTTAGAAAATCTAGGGTCTGATGTTGCTGCACTAACTGCATTCCTTATTATCTCCTGTGCTACATTATCAGTTACTGCTCCAATTGTACCAATACATCCTTTTAACTCACCTTCTTTTTTTAGAGAAACAAAAACTCCTCTTCTTTCATTTAACATTTCATGTGGTAAGTCTTTAGGTTCATTTAAATAATGACCTTTGTCATAGTAATAGTAAAGACTTTTTCTTGCTAATTGAGTATATTCATCACCACTACTTAACTTTTCTGTAGCCATATTTTTTTGTTTTTCTGTTAAAATTTCTGATAGTTTAGTTTCACTTTTGTTTGTATTGAATTTTACAACTCCATATCCTACTCCAAAAGTGTTCTCATAGCTTAGTACTTGCCCTTTAACATCTAATCCATCCATAGCACCTGCTAGTATATATGCAGATCTTAATCCACATTCACCAGCTTCTTTAGCGAGCTTTTGATTCATATTTAATAGTTTTTCCATATCTCCACACTCTAATATTTCTAAGAATGTCTTATCAAACTCTGCTCCATAAGGGCTATATGGATAAGGTCCATCATCTTTTAGTCTATGTGATAAATCTCCCGATGCTATTAAAACTGCTTTTTCATTTAATTTTTTTACACTTTCACTTATTGCCATTCCAAAATTATAAAGTTCTAATTTTGATAACATTCCATAAGTTATATGAACTAGTTTATAACTTTTTTGTTTTGATACATAGTATAGTGGCACTAACGCTCCATGATCTAGTTCTAAATTAGCTCCATAATTTGTGCATGTGTATTGATCTAAAGGTGCTATTGTTATTCCCTTATTTGTTGCATTCTCTATTATTTCACTAGTTAATTTATTATTTATATCAAATTCCAAGCAAACTTGATTTACTCCAAATTTAGATAAATCACCTTTTAAACTATCACTAACAACTACTCCGATTCCATCTCTAAATACAATTCCATGAGGTGATATTATTATTATAGTGTCTACGTCCATAGCGCTTATTTCTTCACTTATTTGTTTACAGGAATTAATTGTTTTTTGAATATTTTTTTCTTGCCCTTTACCTACTTCTTCTATCATTATAGGAGGATGTGGCATTAAATAAAATTTTTCCATTTATAATCACCTTTTTATTTTTATTATGTATTACACTGTCTTATTATTTACTTATAGCATTATGATATACTTTTATTTATATATTATATTTTTATCTTTTAATAACAAAAGAGGTATAGTCTAGCCATACCTCTTTTATCATTAAATTACTATTTCTTTTTTACTGTATCTTTAACAGCTTTTCCTACTGCTTTTCCTGTATTTACAGTTTCTTTTCCTACATTATATCCAGTTTTAACAGCTTCTTTTCCTACATTTATAGTTCCTTCAATAGCTTCCTTAGCCACAGAGCCTACACCATTTACAACTTCTTTTCCTATTTTTTCTACTGGTTCAGTTACTTTTTTCACTGTTTTTTCTACTGGCTCAGTTACTTTTTTCACTGCTTTTTCTGCCTTTTTTGACATCTATATAAAATCTCCTTTATTATATTTGTTTTTATTTCTACCCTTTGATTTATTTTATGTGTTATAACTTATATTGTTACAATAAGTAATTTAAGTTAAAGTATTTAAATTATTTTACAATACTTGATTATATAAGGTTTGTAATTTTATATATACAAACAAAAAAGTTATAAAAAGAGGTTTACTTCAACTAAACCTAATTTCTATAACTTTATTATTAAAATTTAATCTTATTTAATTTTAAATTCATAAGTTTGTGTACTGCGAATTTATAACTTCTTTATATTATAAGTGTGCATTAATTTTTGATATTAATTTTTCTTTTGGCATAAATCCAACCATTGTTTCTACCGGTTTTCCATCTTTAAATATCATAACTGTAGGAACTGTACTAACACTATATTTTCTTGCTAATTCCATATTTTTGTCTATATCTACTTTAACGAAATTAGCTTTTGATCCCACTTCATCACTTGCTTCTTGAAATACTGGAGCTAACATTTTACAAGGACCACACCATGTTGCGAAAAAGTCTACTACACCTATACCACTTCCAGTTTCTATGTTTGTATTAAATTCTTCTGCGTTTACTACTTCCATCATATTTTCCATTTTAATTGTTGCTATTCAATATAAATTTGAATAGGCTCTCCCTTCTGTTGATTATATTTTAATATTTATTATTAGTTTTATTATTAGTTTTTTTATATAATATTATTTAACACAATTTTATTATCTGCATTTTGATTTATTTTATTTCTTTTAATCTTTAATTTACATCTCTATAAAATATTTATATGATTATTTTATAATATTTTCTTTACAAAAACTTTAATTTATATTATAATGAATTTAGTGGGAACTTGTGCATCGCGCATAAGTATTACGCTAGCCCAAATAAAAGCACCTATCTTTGATAGGTGCTTTTCCGTTTTTATTTTATTATTAGTTTCAAAATTTCTTGTGGTATAACAAATTCTACTAACCCCATATAACCTGGTGCAACTTCATATTTATCAAAGCATATAACTAATTCATTGTTTTCATTTATATAAAATCCTTGATCTTCTTTTATAGCTTTAAAATCCATTTCAGGTATATCACTGTCTACCCAATAATACTTATCAGGATCCGTTTTCATTTGCTCTTTCATTTGAGATTTTATATTTTCACTTATTATGCTTATATAATCTTTATCCTTATACATGCTCTTAAGTGTTATAGCTGTTTCATTCTTTTTATTTATATTATAGAATTTTCTAGTTGTGTTAGTTGAGCCTTGTGCTTGATAATTAAATATAACTAATGATAATATATCATCATTATCTGTTTTAACTTCATACCATGATTCTCCAACTTTACGACCTTGTATATTACCTTTTTGTAATTCTTTTACTTCATTTACATAGTCATTGTATAAAGACTTGCCTTCTTTTTGTAATTCTTCATTTAATTCATTTTCTAATTTTTTATTTTTTAATCCTTCTACTTTAGGAACTTTTATAGAAACATCAAAACCATTTTTATTGAAATTATAATTAGAAAAATTAACTACTTTTACTATATTCCCTATCACAGGTATATCTTCTAATGTATCTGCAAATACAGGACTTATATTAACTGAACCTATAAATACAACTAATGATGCAGCTACTATTCCTAAGGTTTTGATTATATTTTTTTTATTCGCACTTTTTTTGTTATTTATAGCTTGGTTAACTATATCATCTATTTTATCTGGTATTTCAATGTTCATATAATTTTCTTTTAGTTTTTGTAATTTTTCGTTATCTTTCATAATATCCTCCTTTATTCTTCTATATTAATTTTTAATAATTTTAAAGCTTTATAAAGTCTCGTCTTTACTGTATTTATATTTTCATCTAATACATTTGCTATATCCGCTATCTTCATATCTTCAAAATACCTCAGCATAATTACAGCTTTATAATCATTTGATAAACTATCTAATGCATTTTGTATATCTATATCAGTATTTATATCATATTCTACAAAATTAGATACTGATAATTCATCTTGGATTGGTATATATTTTTTATTTTTTCTTATATAGTCTATAGATGTATTAATCAATATTCTATAAAACCAAGGCTTTATAGAATCCACGTTATCTAGTTTGTCAATTTTAGATAACCCTTTTAATATAGATTCTTGAACTATATCAAGTGCATCATCTTCATTTTTTACATAGTTATATGCGATTCTATAAAATGAATTTTTATTTTTAACTACGTAGTCTTTAAATGTTTTTTCTTTTATTTTTTTGCTCGAGCTTAGTAATTTCATATATATTGAAGGCCTCCTTTTTATTACATATATATAGACGTTCTATGGTCAATAAAAAGTTTTTATATTTTGTAAATATATTTGTATATTTTTTCTTTTTAAATTTTTAGCATCCCTAATTTAATAACCAATAATGTTTTTTACGCACAAAAAAACACCTAACTTTAATTAGATGTTTTTATAAATTGGTGCCCAGAAATGGAATCGAACCATCGACACAGGGATTTTCAGTCCCTTGCTCTACCGACTGAGCTATCTGGGCATTTGGCGGAGAGGGTGGGATTCGAACCCACGGTGCCGTTAAGCATCACTGGTTTTCAAGACCAG
>NZ_DATIRC010000365.1:0-3551 GCF_035470145.1 Romboutsia sp. | reverse complement strand
CTTTTCTTCTTGCTTCTTTAATTCTTGTTGTCTCTTTTCTTCTTGCTTCTTTAATTCTTGTTGTCTCTTTTCTTCTTGCTTCTTTAGCTCTTGTTGTCTCTTTTCTTCTTGCTCTATCTTTGGTTCCTCTTGGTCTTCTTTATCTTGTTCTTCACCTTGGTCTTCTTTATCTTGTTCTTCACCTTGATCTTGTTCTTCACCTTGATCTTCCTCTTGATCTTCGCTTACATTTTCTTTACCTGAATATGCTTTTACTACTTCTTTATGTTGTGCTTTTGCTTCTAACATACTTTCTCTTGATACATTATAATCATTTAGTTTTAATTGATACTCTTCTTGAGCTTTTTTTATCGCTTCTTCATCGCCTATTTTAGATGCTTTTTTAAATTGTACCTTTGCCATATTTAATGCTTTCTTTTGTGCATTAAATTCATGTCTTTTTTGAACTAAATTTTTAACAGCTTCTTTTTTAGCTAATTGCATCTCAATAACTTGTTCTAATTTTGTTTTAGCTTCATCACTAACTGTATCTTGTAATTGTTCTAGTACTTCAATAGATTCTTCTTGTTGCTCAGTTAATTGTTCCTTTAATTTTTCAATTTCGTCTTCTTCTTTCTCAATCGTAGCTAATTCTTCATCAGTAAGTTCTGTTTTTTCATCTGCAAGTGTGTCTTCGTCATCTTCTTTTTGTGCATCTTCTATAATTTTATCTACTACTTCAACAGCTTCATTCATATTCTCTTGGTATTCTTTAAGTGCTTCTTCAACTAAATCTTGTTTTCCTTCTTCAGCCATAACTTCACTTTCGCCAAGTCTTTCTTGTGCGATTTCTGTTAAGATTTCTACTTTCTTTTCTTCGTCAGATGTCAATACTACTGATGCTTCATCAATTAGCTTGTCCATAGGATATAAAATACTATCTGGAGTGATTCCTGCTTCTTCCTTAAATGATATTGTGTTTCCTTCAGCTAAAACTGGAGTCGAAATGCCTAATGTTACAAATATACCCGTTAATAGTATACTTAGTTTTTTCATATGTACTTCCCCCTAATGTAAATTTAGTAATTCATATTTGTAATATTTCTAAAGATTTAACAAATAAAAAAGAATATCTATTTTTGATAAAATATCATAATTTGATAGTCTATATTAATCATTATACGTAGTATTTTTGTTCAACTTAATATAAATCTGAAAATTAATTATATTTAATTATTATCTTAAATATAAAAGCCGTAAATATAAGGAACTGATAATTTAGTTCCTTATATTTACGGCTTTTATAAAATCTCTTTTTTATGTCCTTTCATATTGAAGATACAAAAGCTTATTCATTAAATTTAATAATATATTATACTCCTAATAATTTTAGCACAATCTTTAGATTTATTAAAAATGCTTAATTTTTTAACGTCATAATTTATATCTCTAGTAAATACAAATAAATCACCTTTATAAATATCTATTGCTGAATCTAATTCTACTGTTATCTCTCCACTTACACAGTATAAAACATCTGCTATATGATTATATATTTGTTGTTTATTTATAAGTTTTATTTCTTTAGAACTATCACTCTTAACTAGTATATACTCCAAGTCACCAGTACACTTCTTATTCATCATAAGGTTAAAATCTGTTACTTTTCCATAACTTCTAGTTGTCCAATCTCCGCTAAAACTGTCTATATCAAATTCATTTAGTTCAGCAATATATTTCTCTTCATGTTCTAAAGTCAGCTTCCCATCTATAATCATTATCTTTCTATCTATTCCTGGTAAATGAGTAAATGTAGATTCTTCTACATCAACTCTAGCAGAACTAAGTCTCCATTTAAAATCAAGTTCACTGTATATAGATTCTTCTGGGTATATATATAATTGAGTAGTAGTACCTCCAGACCATTCACTTACTTTATGCTCTTGATTTCTTATAACTTTTATATTACATGCCATAGTAAATTCCCCCTTATTCCTATGAAAACAAAGTTTATATTAGATATATTCTCATTGTTAGTTTAAATTCCTTTTAATTAAATATATCTAGTATATTATGTATTAAGTTTTTAGCATATAATTATTGACTTAAATCAAAAATAAAATTGCGATAGTCGTGTATAATTATGAAGAATATAAATAAAAAACTCTTACTAAATATTATAGTAAGAGTTTTTTATTTATTAATTATACTATTCTCCTTTTTGACGCACTTTTTTAATAAGTCGTGACGCTAAGATATTTAACTCTACTATTATAGTAGTACTTATAGCTAACCAATAGTAACCTAATCCGATTGCGATCCCTACCCCAGCAAGACTAAATAATGTTGCCCCAGTCGTTAATCCCACAACCTCTTGATCATTTGTATCGTCATCTGTTGGTTTTGTGAAAATCACGCCCCCACATAAAAATCCTATAGCCGTAATTATATTTGCTATAAGACGTGAGGGATCTGATCCAGGTAAGCAATTTGCAGATATGATAGTCAACAAACAAACTCCAGTTATAAGATTAGATGTTGTCCCAACTCCTATTTGGCTGCCTCTCCTGGAACTTCTTTCAAGACCAACCAAAAATCCTATAAAAGATGCAAGAACTAACTTCAGTAAATGGTCAAGTAATAACACTATCAAATCACGCTCCTTCTGTTTTAAAATATAAAATCAATTCCGATTGTCGATTTTTTCGTTACTATATTTACTTCATTTAAATTTTATGTCTTTTTAATTGTCAATACATTTGATTATATCACAAAAGCCCTCATATATTGAGAGCTTTATAGTCTTATTTTATATCCAGATACCTCTACTTGGGTATGAACTTCATATTCTTTCAATCTCTTTGATGAACTATTATTCATATATATCTGAAAACTCAATGTGAATTTTTTCTATATTAGCTTGTTCAGAAAAATCATTTACTATATGTATATCCTCTTCTTCAGTAATAGTTTTAATAGGTAATTTAATGATAAACTCTGTTCCTTTTCCATATTCACTTTTAACAGAAATTTTACCACCATGCATTTCAATTAAAGATTTAATAAGAGATAAACCTATTCCACTTCCCTCATGTCTTCTATGTAACAAATGGTCAACTTGCCTAAACCTTTCAAAAATCATTTCTTGTTTTTCTTTTGGGATGCCTATACCTGTATCTTGAACAGAAATTATAATATTATCTAATCCATCATAAATTTTAACTTCTATTTCATCATTAGGTTTTGTAAATTTAATAGCATTAGAAATAAGATTTAGAATAATTCTTTCCATTTGCTCTGGATCAAAAGCTATAATTTTTTCTTCTACATTGGTATCAAATATAATTGTTCTTGACTTACTTTTTGCATATTCAACAGTAGATAAAGTTATATTCTCAACAGTTTCTACAATATTTTCATTTTGCAAATTTAATTGTCCAAATCCAGAATCTATTTTAGTAATGTCAATTAAGTTATTAACTAATCTTAATAGTCTATAACAATTTTGCTTCATTATATTTATGTGTTTATTAATTTTGATAGATTCAAAGTTTTCATTATCATTTTTAATA
>NZ_DATIRC010000364.1:0-8428 GCF_035470145.1 Romboutsia sp. | reverse complement strand
GGTAACATATCCTTTTGTTTGTTTAATGCATAACCTTCATTTACAGTTCTATTCATATGTATTGCAACATTTGGTATTATACAAACCGGCTTATTTATATTTACCATTTTCTCGATTGGTTTTAATATGTTGTTACTTCTTAGAACTACTCTCCCAGCTATACCTAATGGTCTATCTAGCCATGTATTTAATATTGGTCCACCATAACACTCTGTATTTAATTTTAAATATGTATTTTCAACAGATATCTCTGCTTTTGGCTTTATTCTAAATGTAGGTGAATCTGAATGAGAACCTATTATTCTAAATCCTTCTTGTTCTGTATTTTTAGAATTAACTACAAATGCAATTATTGCAGATGAATTTTTAGTTATATAGTATTTTCCATTCACTTCTATATTCCACTTTTCATCTAGTAATAACTCTTTAAAGTCATTTTCTATTAAAAGCTTTTTTGATGTTTCTACTGCTTGAAAAGATGTTGGACTCTCATAAATAAAATCTATAAGATCTTGTGCAAATTTTTTTTGTTCCATTGTATAGCCTCCCTATGTAATATAAAAATTCATTTAATATAATTGTGACTAAAAACTATACTTTGTTGATAAATTTTAGTCACAATTAAGTTTAGAACTTCAATTTTATAATATATCTAATGTTGTATATTCTTTATTTATTTTCTTAATACCCTGTTGTACGAATGCTATTGTAACATCTGTACCCATCATACCTACAACAGTACCTACTCCAAATTTAGGGTGATGCACTCTTGTTCCTGGTTTTATATCATCTATATTTGTTTCTTTTTTAGAATCTTTAATTGTTGCATTTACATTGCTCGCTACTGCTGACTTATTCACATTGTTCATGTATTTTTGTTTATATTTATCTAATACATTATAGCTTGCTTTTGAATAAGTTAATTCCTTTTCCATTTTATTAAGCTTGTCTATACATTCTTTGGGTAATTCTTCCATAAATCTAGATGCTATTGATGGATTGGTTTTTCCATATAAAGTTCTTTTTTGAGTTAATGTCATATATAATGTTTCTTTTGATCTTGTTATACCAACATAACAAAGCCTTCTTTCTTCTTCTATATCAGATTCATTCATAGACCTTACCGCCCTAGATATAGGGAATAAACCTTCTTCCATACCTATTAAAAATACCACTGGGAATTCTAATCCTTTTGATGTATGAATAGTCATAAGCGATACTTTATCATTTTCTTCATCATTACTTGTTTCAGATGTAAGTGCTACTCCTGTTAAGAATGTTTGTAAGTCTTTTTCTTCACTATTTTGTTCAAATTCTAAGGCTATAGATATAAATTCTTTTAGGTTATCTATTCTATCTTGAGCTTCTTCACTTTTATCTTTAGATAATTCATCTATATATCCAGTAGTTTCTAATACCTTTTCTATTAACTTACTAACAGGATATACTTCTTTTATAGTTCTTAAAGTTCCTACAGTATCTACAAATCCACTTATACTATTTCTTGCTTTTGTTGATATATCTGAATTAGTTTCTATATCTATCAGCACTGAATATATACTTTCTTGTTTTAAACTAGCTCTATCTTCTATCTTTTCTATAGTTCTAAGACCTATACCTCTTCTTGGAACGTTTATTATTCTTTTTAGTGATATATCATCTTGAGGATTTTGTATTATTCTTAAATACGCTACTAAATCCTTTATTTCTTTTCTTTCATAGAACTTAGTTCCACCATATATATTATATGGTATCTGACTTCTATTTAAAGCATCTTCTACAGGACGTGCTTGTGCATTTGCTCTATAAAGTACAGCAAAATCCTTATATGATCTATTTTGTTCTCTAGATATTTTTGCTATCATATCAGCAACAAAATCGGATTCATCTATTTCATTTTCAGATAGCTGTATCTTTATTAAGTCCCCTTCTTTTTTCTCACTCCAAAGCTTCTTTCTTTTTCTTTCTATATTATTAGATATTACAGTATTAGCCGCATCTAGTATAACCTGAGTTGATCTATAGTTTTGCTCTAACTTAACTACATGAACATCATCATAATCTTTTTCAAACTCAAGTATATTTCTTATATCAGCACCTCTCCATCCATATATACTTTGGTCATCATCTCCAACTACGCATATATTTTGATGTTCTCTAGCTAATATCTTTATTAATTCATATTGTGCCTTACTTGTATCTTGATACTCATCAACCATTATATATTTAAATCTACTTCTATAATAGTCTAATACTTCTGGGTTTTCCTTTAAAAGTTCTACTGTTTTGTATATTAAATCATCAAAGTCTAGTGCACTATTTCTTTTCAAACGATCTTGATATAGCGCATATATATCAGCTATCTTGCTCATCCTATTGTCTGATAAGTGCATAGCTTTAAATTGTTTAGGATTATATAATTTATCTTTTGCTCCTGATATAGCACTTATAACTACCTTTGGTTCAAATACCTTATCACTTAAGTTTAGTTCTTTTAAACAATCCTTTACTAAAGTAACCTGATCTGAACTATCATATATAACGAAACTTCTATTGTATCCGATTCTATTTATATCTTTTCTAAGCATACGCACACAGCAAGAGTGGAAAGTACTTATCCACATTTCTTTTGTATCAGAACCTAATGTTTCTTCTACTCTCTCTCTCATTTCATTTGCTGCTTTATTAGTAAATGTTATTGCTAGTATATTAGCAGCTTGTATACCTTTATCTTCTATAAGATGCGCAATTCTTGTTGTTAAAACCCTGGTCTTACCTGAACCTGCTCCAGCTAGTATAAGCACAGGACCTTCAGTCTTTTCTACCGCTTCTCTCTGGGCAGGATTTAATGTATCTAAATTCATATTTTTCCTCCTGTTAACAGTTATATAACTCTATTTTAATCTATATCAAAGATTTGTTCAAATTTAAGAAACTTATATTTTGATTTTTTCCAATATAATGAAAATCTAAAATCTATATAAAAATAAATTTTAAATATAAGATTGCCAGTCTATAGTATATAACTTATTAGCAATTAAGAAAAGATTAAAATAAACCCTAGAACATTTAAATTCTAGGGTATTGTATAGAAAAGCATAAGACTTTTTTCATTAAATTTATATTAAAATAGGTTAGGGCTAATTAATTATTTGTATGGAGTACTTTATTATTCCAGTACTTATACAAATCCTCTTCTTTTCTAAATAAAGGTAATTTCATATTTTTATGCAATTTAACTAACCAAGGCAATTCTAATCCTGCTTTATCAATTTTATCTTCATTAATAAATACATCTTCTGTTAATCCAAAATCTGTTATTTCTCCCTTATTTAGTACATAAACATAATCACATATTTCATATATTAAATTCATATCATGGCTTGATATAACTATTTTTACACCTTTATTTCTTAGATTTTTAATTATATCTACAATTAACTTTGTACTAATTGGGTCTAATCCTGCTGTTGGCTCATCTAACAATACAATCTTATTTTCCATTGCTATTACAGATGCTATTGCTACTCTTTTTTTCTGGCCATAGCTTAAAAAATGTACTGGTCTATTTATAAAATCTAATCCATTAACAGCTATTAAAGCTTCTCTTATTTTTTCTTTTATTGTTTCTTCATCTATACCTATATTTCTTAAAGAAAATGCTATATCATCATATACCTTTGAATAAAATATTTGTTTCTCTGGATCTTGAAATACTATTCCAACATCTTTTCTAAGATTGTATAAATCCTTTTTATTATATTTTAACTCTTTATTATTAAATAAAATTTTTCCTGATATTGGTTGTAATATACCCATTAAATTCATAAATAATGTTGATTTTCCTGAACCATTTGAGCCTATTATGCCAATTATATTTCCTTTTGAAAAATCCATATTAATACTTGATAAAGCTAATGAATTTTTTTCATATTGATAACTTAAATTACTAATCTTAAACATTTTCATCTCCTATTATGTGAAATTTACCATCATATAACTTCATATCTAAAGATATACACATATCATCATATCTTTTCATCATTCTTTTAAATAACATGTTTACAAGAAGGCCAATTGAGTTGTATGAAGTTTTTAAATCTATATATCCAAATCTTAATTGTTGTGATTTTCTAATATCCTCTACTTCTTCTAAGAATATAAATATAAATCTGTAAACTAGCATTGATAATTCTATTATTGTCTCTGATATATAGACTTTTTTTAGTAAAAATATTATTTGACTGAAAGGGGTTGTAAGTATAAAAAAGTATACGCATGTCAAACAAGACATAGATCTGAGCAATATATATATTGATGTACTTAATGATTCGTTAGATACACCTATATATATATTGGCAATATTTAAACTATAAATCAATGTACTTGAATCAAACGATATATTAATAAGGTTTATTATAATTCCCATAAATAAAAAATATAGCGGAATTCTAAGTAATTTCATATAATTTTTCATATCTATTTTAGCTATACAAACTATAAACACACTCATTAAAATCATTATACTCATTAAAATGAAAATATTTTTTACTAACATAGAAGCAATTAAAAAAATGGCTCCTATACTAACTTTAATTTGTGGATTTATATTTGTTAAATTATTTGTGTATGCATATTTATCAATTAAAAGCATATTTACTTTCTCCTTCTACTACCTAAATAATAACCTATAAAACCTGATTCTATAGTTGCTTGAGCAGAAAATAAATCCATACAAGCTACTAAACTCTGATTAATTCTAGTTTTAAAATTTTGGTAACTATCCTATTTTCTATTTTTAATATTGATATATCTTTTTATCAATTTAAAAAGTCTAACCTAAGGGTTAGACTTTCTTTATAAATACTAATTATATACATAAGTATTTTAAGAAATTTTCTCCTCCCCGAAGAAATTACTTAAATATTATTAGGCAGGTCTCCTGGCTTAGCTTCATCCTACTATTTTACCTTCCCATGACTAAGTCATAGTGGTTAAATCCAAATTTCGTCAGCTTTACAGTAGCGGGGGCTGCAGAGGACTTTAACCTCTTTCCCTATTAATCTTGATTTAAGAACCTATAATATTTTTATTATTTTGAAGAAATCTGTTTGATTACATAATATTAACTCAGCATTTATCCTATTTTAAGCATTAAATAATAACTTCTATAAAAGATATATTCTATAATACTTTTAATATTCCTTCTTATTATTTGAAAACTTTTTCATTATTTCATATAACTTTATAAATTTTAATTCCTAATTATCTTCTTTAAATACATTGATACTATATCTGAAAACCGTTCTATATCTTTTGTATATATGAAATCTTTTCCATATATTAACCTCTCGGCTTCTAAATCCGTTTCTTTACCTGTAAATACACCTAAAACTAAGATTCCATTTTGTCTCGCTTTTCTTACCTCATTTGCAGCATCTCTTACTCCAACTACTCCTCTATACGCCATTTCTCCTCGTATACTTCTTTCTCTATCCTTACCTATTTTTACATCATTAGGTCTTCCATCACTTAAAACTATTAATATTTTATTTTCTTCATTTCTCTTTAATAAACCTTCACAAGTTGACTTTATGGCTAGACCATCTCTATTGTTCCCTGCACAAAAATACTCAAATATATTTTCACTAGAATCTACATTATCCTCATAATTTTTAAATCTTTTTAAGATTGTATAATCCATAAAACTAGAGAATCCTATGACCCTATTTGGTATACCTACCATTGTTAATGCTCTAGCTATTATATATGCTTGAGTAGCTACATTTGCCTGATTCCTACTTTGAGAACCACTTGAATCTAGTAATATGTCTATAACATATTTTCCTTTTTCATTTTCAACATCTTTATAAAATATCTTTTTATTGTTACTTTTACTTGCCCTCCATGCTCTATTTGCATATACAGTTCCACAATCAGAGTAAATTCTACTTCTTTCACTTTCTTCGATTAATATTCTAGATATACTATCCTTTAGCTTTACTATATTTCTTTTATGTATTTTTATTTTATCTCTAAACTTACTTATATTATTTTCTTTTTGCCTAGTTACATATTTTATTTGAACTATATTACTACACTCACTTCTTAGCACTCCTTCTGTAAAATGAATCCTACAACCTTCGTGGACATTTCTACAATTCCTTGTCTCAATTTTTTTTATTTCACTTTTAGTTAAATATGATTTACCATAATAATGTTCCATCTTTTTATAAATCTTGTCCAAGGTTTCTTCATCTACATATATTATCCTATCAGAAGATTGATGTGATTGTTCTATTTCACTTTCACCTATACTTTCTACCAATATTGAAGAAGCTATCTCATTTATTTCATTTTCAATGGACTGGTTTTCTTCATCATTATAAAGTTCTTCATACATAAAATTTGCAAATGTATCAAAATCTATTTCAGTATTGTCTGCATATTCTTGTGATTTTTCTGCAGTATCTTCTTTCCCATTTAATATTTGTTGAAAATAGTTTAAATATATTAAATCAATGCTTTTTAACATCTCTATTATAGATTGATTTATATCTATTTCCTTAATATTATTAATTATTCTTCTGCTTAAACCATCTAATGTAGGATGTTTTCCCATTCCTTCAAGAACTAGAGCATACTTTACTTTTTGTAAAACATCCTCATTATAAATCTTAGTAAAACCAGAAACTACATCTTTATAGGCTTTTTCCCTTACATCTTCGATTCCTGGTCTTTCTTCTATTATCCTACTCTCTACTACCCTATTTAATGAAATTTGAATTAAATTTGAAATTATACTTAAGTCATACCCTTTTTTCACTCTACTTACCAGATACTTTTTTACTATATCCCAATTAATATATTTATGTCTAGCACCTGCCATTATTGCAAAATATAATGCTACCTCTTTAGACGTATAATCTTTTTCTGAAGCGTGAATATCTTCATCATATTTTCCTGATATAGTCCAAGATAAATTATTAATCCTATTTTCAAATTCATAGTTGTTATATATCCATTTCATAATTATCCCCTACCTAGTATTGTATAATAAGCCATTTCTATAACTAAAAGGTATCTTTATAAATTAAATTTTTAATTTACTATTTCAAATATTTAAGTATATTTTAGATAAACATTTGACCTAAACTTTAATTTATTACCAAAGTTATCTAGATACTTGTAATTTTATTTCTGGAAATATATCTTTTGTCTCCCATTTGCTATGTATTCTTGTTTTAATAATATCCCCAACTATTTCCTTTTCATATATATCAAAAGTCTTTCCTGTTATTCCCATATTAATTGCTAACTCAGGCTTAAGACCTCTTCTTATAGTTTTCAAAGATCCTATCAATCCTCTTAAATCTATTGCTTTGCTAGATATTTCTCCGTTTTGAGATTTCAACTGTAAGTCTAGGAATATACCAGCAAATTGATTTAATTTTTCTTCATCTGCATCTGAAAATTCATTTTTTAAAATTAACATAAGCTTTTCTTCTTCTACTGCAGGTATATCGATTACCATAAATCTAGAAACCAATGCTTCATTTAGCTCTTTAGTTCCTGCATATTCATAATTCATAGTTCCAATAAATCTTGTTGCCTCATGCAGATTTATTCTCTCATATCCAGGTACATCTATTACCCTTCTATGATCTAATGCTGAATGTAATACTGCTATAGCATCATTTTTAGCCATATTTATTTCATCAAATACTCCAAAACCACCATTTATTGCACATTCATAAACTGAGCCACGTCTTAGTTTTACTTCATTATCTATAAATGTGTCTGTTCCTATTAAAGTTGTGCTATCTGTATTTATATGAAATGATGTATTCCACTGAGGTCTACCAAATAATTCTGATATATTATCTGCTAATAAATTTTTTCCTGTTGCTTTAGGACCTGATAAAAGTATATTTTCACCTTCTAATATTGCTGATATAACCATATCCCATATTTCTTTTCCATAAAAATAGTTATTAGAGTTAGATATTCTATGACTAAGACTCTCTTCTAATTTATAGTATTCTTTAAAATAAATTGCATCTTCTATTAGTTTTTGATTTATTCCTTGTTGTTGTAAATTTTGAACTATCCCCATGATATATCCCCTTTTATATAATTTATATATATAATTTTAACATATAAATTATAGTATGTAATAACTATTCAAGCTAATATAAATTATAGCTTCCTTTAATGTAAAAATAAAATGCCCTCTCTTTTTAAGAGATGGCATTTATTTTCTATAAATTTAAATATAAAAAAAGACTACGTGGCTACGTCTTACTCTCCCAGGCAGTTGCCCACCAAGTACCATCAGCGCTAAAGAGCTTAACTTCTGTGTTCGGAATGGGAACAGGTGTATCCTCTTTGCTATTATAACCACATAATCTTTATATTTTAATTAATT
>NZ_DATIRC010000363.1:0-1718 GCF_035470145.1 Romboutsia sp. | reverse complement strand
GAGTAGGCTCCGCTACATGATGCCATGAGAACCCAACAAAAATAATGTTGGCTTTGATTTAAACCTAATAAATATGGTAGGTTTTCTTCATCTTCATGGACCCAACGGTTAATCATCCATTCTAGCATCATCATCCAGCTCAAAAATTGCCTCCGCGTCAAAAATTGCCGCCCTAATTGGTAAGTAAAATTGCCACAGAAGACTAAGGCCTCATTGATCATTGTATAAAAAGCCTGCTCTGGTTAGACAACTGACCAGAAGCCACTACACAAAGACAGTTAAAGCTGCATTGAAATCCAATCAAAATTGAAAATGAATTAAGCCAGTTACATAGACGACAAATACATTGCGATGAAAAATAAATTTATTTTATTTTATGTAAACTATTTTTTTAAATTAAATATTTTTTAAAATTGAAAAAATATTGTTTATGAAATGTGTTTGGTTGCTACAGTCTTTGAGTAAAATACCATACCTTCTAATAGATATGGGGACATATTATGCTGTGCGTTGTTTTGAACGAAGTTTCAGCTCTCACGTAGACATTCTCGTCGCTTATAAGCACCCGACACACGGTATATTGTGATACGTTGCAAGGGCTGAAACCCTTATGCTCGTAGTTCGGGGACCGTAACATTCTTAGCCAATCTATGTAATGCAATGGACGCTCAAAAGAATCTTCTCCCAAACTTTCACCAATCAGAACTATTATATATATATATATATTAAAATTATATTTGAATATAAAATTTTCATAATAAATAATATTATTGATGCAAATTATCAAAATAGTAACAATTTAGTTTTATTTTTATCCCTAAAATTATATTTTTTGAAGAATATGATACCAGTCTGATACACATATTTTGTATAGAAATTGGCCGAAATGAATCGATATGAGGAACTAAGATTTGAAATCAAGGGACGGTAAAATTTCTGGAAAGAACAACCTTCCCACGTAGGTTTCAAGGGTGCTTATAAGGAGCATCAAACCAGTATGTTAACTCTGCGTAGAGACTCCTAACCCTATCATTCGTGGGTGCAAAGATTCCCAAGATTCAGTGTACGAAATCATTAATGATTTGTGGAAGTCGCAAACATAGCGAGTGTGCAACCAACAAAACTCGTTTAATTTGTTGACCGCCAATTATAATTAATCATATCATTACTAGACAGAAAACGTATATATTAGAACTATTATTACGTTTATACAGTTAGAAGTTTAATTCATTATGCTTAAAATATACTAAAATATACGAATAAATTTTATATTAAATTTTCAAAGAAAATCCTTTTAGACAATGGAATTGAATGGGCAATATATTTTGGGTGTGAAATGCGTCGTAATGATGACAAATACTTGTTTTTGATTCGTCAATATCATTACTATGGATTAATTTCCTAAGAGACCTGGGCCAGTAATAAAACCCCAAAGGATGAAATTTTTTTCTGGATAATTCACCTAGAAACGTAGCCTTTGATAATCTTTATTTTTTGCGAACGCGATATGTGACCAACTTCAACCCTGTAAAACGTCGCTCACATAGCAACTTCAATAGGGTAATTTTTACTTTTCATGATTTTGAAATCAGGTCAATGGAATTAATTTATATTGCTTTTTTTTATTCAAATATACGATCAGAAAATTTGCGCTTTTTTAAAAACAAAAATATAAATAATAATTTTTATGACCTATATTAAATTAAAAACGGTCAAAT
>NZ_DATIRC010000362.1:0-3471 GCF_035470145.1 Romboutsia sp. | reverse complement strand
GCCAGAACCCATAACATATAATACGCCTCTGTCGACACCGGCTTCATATACCTTTTTACCTACTTCATCAAATATTAATTTAGCCATTATTTATTCCTCCCATTTTTAGTAATATAATGTAAATATATAGTGATATAAATTATCACTAACGAATGTTCTTTCTAGCTTACAATACTCGAATGATTCCAACATCTCAAGTATTATATTTTCATTGTCAGTTTTGTATATACAAGTTACCGAGTATTTTTTAGTATATGAATAAACTTTATTGTTCGCTTTTTTAATATCGCCAACTTCTTGGTTATATAAAATGCAAGGATAATTTAGTTTATAGTTTTCAGGTTGTTGATAATACAAATTAGTAATCCCAAGCGTTTCTGACAATTTATTATGTAGCGCCAATCTATTACCCATTATACACTCCTCCCAATGTTAATATAATTCTCGGATATCGTACATCGAATTCAGTTACAGCCCATTTGGCTCCCATATGGATAACATATTTTATATTTTGTATATTATTATTAACAAATATATCTGCTATTATACTTATACGTTCCGATAATATTACATTATCATTTATTTGTAAATCATTTTGGTATCTAAGAGATGTCTTTAAGACATCCCCCACATATGTTTTTTCAATCACTTCGTTAGACCATACTCCAGGCGAAGTTTCAATCGTATTCGAGAAACCTATTTTACCAGCAAATTTAGCCATTTTGATTATACAACTATGGTCTCTTAGATTCTACAGATATCGCAGAGAAAGGTTTAGTTATAGCTCCAGAACATCTAGTTTCAATTAAGTATTTTTGAGTATTGTAGTCTATATCGAAATCATCAAACATATTAACCGCTCCACCTTTATCCGCACCTATACCATAGTCTGCTAGATTAACTATTATACCATCAACATAATGAGTAGCTCCTGACACATCTTTAGTCATGCCCTCCATAACAGGTACAGTTATTATTTCTTTAACTCTTAATGTCGTTGCTAACGCATTTTCATCATTGTATAATCTTCTACCCATTGTATCTTCTAATAATAACATTTCAGTAAGCATATCTTCAGTAGTATATAAAGATGGAGAACCAGAACCCTTGTAATTCTTTCTAGCTCTTAAAGAATTAGATATGAATTTCTTAGCATGATCAACAGCATCATACTCAGCAGCACCACTTAAATCTATTACAGATTTTACAGTATATAAATCTGCATCTTTACATATAGGTCTTATTTTATCTTCCTGTATTTTGTCATCAGAAGAAGATAATCTACCATCACCTATTAGTACAGCTCTCGCTATTTCCTCTTCTAACATCATTCTCATTTCAAGTTTTAACCAAGCTACTATGTCCATATCTGTTATATCTATAACATCATCTCTGTGTAACTTTTGCTTTTCATAAACTGTTTGAGGTTCAGTAGTTCTCTTTAATAAAGTAAATACTTCTTCCTTCTTAAGATTACCTTTTATATAACCTAAAGCTCTTGCTTCGTCAGCTGTTATATCTGCATGTACAGTTTTTACTCTTGAGAATGGTATTTTATGTAAACCTTTCATTACTTTACCAACCCAACCTTGATCTCTTTGTATGAAATCTGGAGTATTACTTAAAGTTCTTGCTTCTGGGAATAAGAATTCTATATCAGTTATACCATGTTGTAAAGCACTTTCTTTTAATGAACCACATCTTTTAGCATCTCTTAAAACCTCTTGCATTTTTTCAGCATGCTCTAAAGCATTTGTTCCACCATTTTGACCATCGAATAAATTATGTTTCATATCTTCGTCCCCCTTAGGATTATCATTATTTTTTTTATTTGCAGCATCAGCTATTAATGCATACATTACATTTTTTTGTTTGTCGTTCATTGAATCGACCACATCACTTATTGTTTCGTCTTCTTTAGGATCTTCTTTAGGATCTTCTTTTGGATCCTTATCGACACCATCACTATGCTCTAAGTCTATATTAGAATAATAGAATAATTCGTTTACTTCATCACTATCTGAATGTTCCATTACGAAGTCTATATGAGCTTCTGGGTTTGCGCCCGCTAGAACTAAACTAACCTCTCTTATTTCACCATGACAAACATAGTCGCCTTGTTGTTGAAGACGATTAGCGTATATGGATAACGATGTTATGTCGCCTTCTTTAACCAATTCCTTAGCATTCATACCTTGCTGTGTTTGGTTGAATTTGCCGTATGCATATACACCTTCTTCTCGATGTTCTAATACGGCGTTACCTATGATGTTTTCCATTTCATTTCTTCTATGGTTCCATACTAAAGGTACAGTTATACCATCGTTGTGTTTGAACGCATCTTTAGTGATGATTCTTTGGTCTGAACATTGTATATCGTGTTTGGTTGCCCATCCACTGAAATCGTATTGCTTACTCATCAACGACTCCCCCTTCTTATTTATATCTTTTTATAATTATGCAGGCACAACAGCTTCTAATTGAATATCAGCTACACCAGCAGTAGTGTCTAGTATTATTAATGCTCCATCCACAGTACATTGAACTGGTGCATATAATACATCGTCAACATTTACTATAACTCTCGCCTTATTAAAAGCATATAACGAATCCGCTTTAGCTACTTGATTTTGTTTTTCCTTATCATAGTATATCTTTAGCGCTGTAGTATCCCCATAGAATACTATACTGTTAATGTATTTCTCACTGTGATCATTAAATATTTTTTCCATAATTTATTCCTCCACTTTTTCTTTGTTTATATCTAAAGGTTCAACTTCTGGAGCTGGACCGTTAGTAACTTGTTTATTTTGGTTAAGATTCTTGTTACGTAATTCATTAGCATTAGGATCTTTAGAAGGTTTCCATCCTATAATATCTCTCATCTCATTCGATGTAGCTATTTCATTACGTGTAAACTTATCCGATATTTCTGCTAGATCATTTATTGGAATCATTTTGAATGGATCTCTGAAATAACGTATTGTTTGTTTTTTAGTTCTGGCAGTTTTAGTTAAGAACTTATAAGTCATCTCATCGACTATAGCTGCCACAATAGGTTCAACAGTTCTGTTGTAATAATTTAACATAGTTCTTTCATCGGCAGTTCCATCCAATATGGATTGTGTTATACCGAGTTGAGAATACAATAAGTTTGTTAGATATTCGACCTGTGTTTGTAAATTATTATCTATTGGTCTATTTAATTGTGTTATCTTTTCGGTACTGTCTATATACGCAATTCCATATTTATTCTCAGTTAGTTGTAACTCTAGATTTTTAATTCTTTCTTCAGCCTGTCTATGACGTGCGTCAGATTTTACAGCATATGGAAGTTGTACTAATATATTTAATTTACCCGAACCACTTTGATCATCAACAATATCTAATAAGTTTAATTTATATTTTAAACGTTGCATTGTTGAGTTTGGTTCGTTTATTACCGCATATAAAGGATTTTCGACTATACCT
>NZ_DATIRC010000361.1:0-1642 GCF_035470145.1 Romboutsia sp. | reverse complement strand
CTTTGTTCTTTTATAACATAACGCTTACTATATGGATTAAGATTAGCAACTTTAATTAATTCTTGTTTTGTGTACTTTGATATATCATTACTAACAAAAATATAATTTATCTTTTGATCTCCCTTAAAATCTACGGATATTCCCACTCCATTTTTATGCCATTCAGCCGATGATACCATTTTAGGATCAAGCTTCAGTTGTGCTTGATTAGGTATAAACTCTGCTGAAGGGGGGCCAAGTATTTTTTTAATTTCTGATATTCTTTTCCCTATTAAACTATCGACATCAAATTGAATCGAGAGATTTTGTGTTTGAGGCACAGCTTCCTTCGTCTTGTTAGCTTCTTTTGTTTCTTCCTTATCGCCCGAACAAGCAATAATCAAAAAAAATGCTAAAAATGGTATCAAATACTTTTTCATTTCGACCTCCATTAACAGTATTATAGAAAACACAAGACCCCACCTCTAAGAGAAATGGGGTCTTGATATTCAGTCCATGACAACCTCTTTGTTACAGGTTATTTTTATATGCTCCTTTCTATATAACTCTATTAAATTACAACAAAACGAAATGCAATAGGAAATCTTGGCAAATTGCAGGGGGATCTATAGGTCGGAAAAAGAACGGGCTGCCGAAGAGGAGGAATTTAAGTTGGGAATTCCCATTAAGACAGCCCTAAACATGACCCAAAGGAATCATGGCTAATTTACAATAATGGAATTGAAGCACAACACTTGAAATTATTTGGGCAGGATGTAATCTGCTTTTTTTCGGATATGTCAATGGGACACAAAAGATCTTCGCATGGTCATGATTTTGATATATTGTAGTGATCGGCAATTCGTTGACAGAACCGTAGAGTTAACTATTGATACCTGTCGAAAGATTAATTTTCACATTAATCAGAACCCATTTAAATTTATCAATACTTTCCGTCCAAGAAAAATCTTTAAAAAGATCATAAAATGTTAAACAGAACCACAAAAAAATAACTCCAAAAACTAATAGTTTAAGATTATTTATTGTTGCTTTTTGGGGAACCACAGTGTTCTGAATCTGTTTTCTGTTAGATATTATTCTATCTTTAAATATTTCATGATTAAGTATTTCCATCTCTTTCTGGATTATTTTTTCCCTTTTTATGCGCCTTAAATAAAGATTGAGACATGTCCAAAGAAAGAAAGCCAAGGTAAAAATCAAATAGTGTTTCATGCTTCACTTTCTCCTTTTCATCTTCAAATTAAGGTCTCTAATTTAAAGCTTTTGCCTATCATAGCTGCTTCATTTATATTATGGATTCCAGCTCTATTTTAGTGGTAATACACCCAGGTAAATCTATATGTTGAAGAGAATTTGTGGCCAACTTATTTTTAAATTATATATTTAGGTGTATTTGGCACCTCACGAGTCGGCCTTTTCTTCGCAGAATTTTCTAAGTATTGTTTTACATACTCATTATTTTGATAAACAATCGATTTGCGTAATGTCATTTTAATATCATTAGCCCAATATTTGAACTGGTATAGAAGTATAATTAACACTCCTACCATTAATCCAAGTAAAGTAGTTTGAATAAATTTATAGGCCTTTTCCATCTCTCCCCCTTTCAACTTTAAAGGAATGGCGTTTCAACAATCGATTT
>NZ_DATIRC010000360.1:0-2831 GCF_035470145.1 Romboutsia sp. | reverse complement strand
GTATCTGATAATCTATTTACATATTTTATTAAAAATGGATTTACAGGTTCAACTTTGCTAAGTGCTAATATCCTTCTTTCAGCTCTTCTACATATAGTTCTTGCAATATGTAGGTTTGCTGCTGCTAATCCTGTACCTGGTATTATAAATGCATTTACTTCCTCTGTTTTGTTTGTATATTCATCAATTATATTTTCTAGATTTTTAATATCTTCTTCTATAATTGTTTTTGTAAATTTACTTTCATCTTTAGTTGCAAGCTCTGCACCTACATGAAATAGTTTTTTTTGTAGGTCAAATAATACGTTTTTATCTTTTTCTTTTATGTAGTTTATGCATAAACCTATGTATGAATTTAATTCATCTATAGTACCATATGATTCTACTCTTATACTATCTTTATCTATTCTAGTTCCATCGTATAAAGACGTTTGTCCTTTATCTCCTGTTTTTGTATATATTTTCATATTTTAAACCCTCTTCCTTTTAATACTTATTTATAAATTATATTTTATTTAATTTATACCTATTCTATTATTTATATATTTCCTGTATTTTAATTTATAAACTAATATATTATATTAATAGAAAACTTTGTTGTTTTTTAATGTTTTTTTTGTTTTAATATTGTGAAGTATTTTATTCCTACTAGGTATTTAAGTTCATCAAGTTATAAATTTTATTCTAAGTATATAAAAAACCTAAGTATTAAATCAGGCTTTTTATATACTTAATTTTTGAATAAATGTTTAATTATTAATTAAATGTATACTTTATTGACATAATTAGATGAAGTTAAGTAAAGTACACTTGGATAAAATAATCCAAAATTTATAATATCTCCTACCTTAAATGCTTTTGTACTGTCTTGTATATCTACAATAAGATGATCGCTACTACTTCCCATAATCTCAACACCTTCATCTAGTGGTATTAAACTATCATAAAAAACAAAATCTTGTTTACCAATTCCTAAAATAGCTCTTTTTCTTATTCCTCTATCTTCATAAATAGGTTTGTTTCCAAAAGCATCTATAAACATTTCACCTATTGGATAAGATGGTTTGTTTTTTATTTCTATTATTTCAGCTTTTAATGTAATTGTATCTTCATGCATTTCATCTACATCATATCCCCAATAATGTGGTAAATCACGTCCTACTATTATTCCTTCACCTATCCTTAAATTGTTTATTTTCTTAGGAATATTATTATCTAATATTAATGGTAATGTAGTTGTTGCACCACCTGATATTATGTCTAATTCTCTATTTATTTTACTTTCTATTTTCTGGGCAGCATTACATAGTTTACTTAAATTGTCATAGGATGGTTTTATAGAACCATAGCAACTTAAATTAGTTCCAACTCCACAAAGTTTCACGTGTTTTAATTCATTTTCTATGTATGTCGCAGTATTTATAAATTCGTCTTCATCAATTATTCCTTCTCTTAAATCTCCTAAGTCCATCATAAGTATAACTTTATGCTCTTTATTTTGTTTTTTACATTCTTCTTCTATTTTATTTATTGTTTCTATTTCTGAGTTTAAGCTAATATCAATATTTTTTACTACTTCTTGTATTTCTCTAAGCATTGGTATACGAATTAACATACTTTCTTCTTTTATACCATACTCCTTAAGACTTATTAATTGTTCTATTCTAGAACTAGCAACGTATTTACATCCACCTTTTACCATTTGGTCAACAACCTCTGGCTTTGCATTTACTCCTTTTACTACCCCTGCAACATTTATACCTAGATTTTCACATAATCCAACTACATGCTTTGTGTTTTCATATATCTTGCTTAGGTTTATTTCTAGTACTGGATATTTATCTTCATATATCATAATAAATTCCCCCTAATAAATTTTATTTATTTACTTTGTTATATCTAACTCCAGTATATTCTCTTTCCTTTAAAAGAATGCTATCTCAATCCTTATTTCCCCTTTTTAAAACATCCATCAATGAAACTTTAGCAACAAACCATTAATACAAAAAATGACTATAACATTGTTTTATCGAAAATATGTCATAGTCACTTTGTCTTTAATATTTTATAAAATTGTTTTAACTCTTCCAACAATTCCACCTTCAAGCATAACCTTAATCCCATGAGGATGATTCTTAGAATTTGTAAGTATTCTAATAACAATACCTTCTGTTAATTTTCCAGTGCGCTGATCTTGCTTTTGAACTACTAATACCCTAGCTCCTATATTTATATCATCTCTATTATTACCGTTCATAATTAATTACCTCTTTTAATTTTTTAATTTAACTGAGACTTTTGTATATAGTCATATATTATCCTAAAGTTACATTATTTTCAATAAATTCCTTAATTTATAACCTAAAATCTATTTTTAATAATTGCTCCTACATTTATATTCTTGCATAGCTATGCAACTTTTTAGAAATAATATGTATATAAAAAAAATAATGGTCTATAATTTTAATATAAAGTTAAGTACAATTTTTAATGATATCCTTAAGGATGCTGTACTTATTTCTCCTTTCAAAAGGCGAGTGCCCCACTGACGCTCGCCTTTTTGTTTTATATTTGATTTTTTATTTTATCCCAAAGTAACTATGCAATAATTTAATATTCTTATCCATATCTGCATTTATAACCCACATACCATTTGAGATTTCACTCTTAAAAGTTCCCTCTTGTGGAACCCTATATTCTGCTATCTCAAATTTATCTTCATATAAAATTCTATTTGCTATATTTTTAATGTATTCTATAGATACATTTGTATTGACTTGACCCATTATCTCCATTCCTATTTCAAATTTCTTTTCAGAAGTTTCACCTTG
>NZ_DATIRC010000359.1:0-12055 GCF_035470145.1 Romboutsia sp. | reverse complement strand
TAGAAGACTTTAGTGTATTAGGACTAGGAGAAACTAAGCAAGAAGCTTTAAGAAATTATAGAGAAGCTTTATCTTCAAAAGGTAATAATATAAAAATAGAAAGTGATACAAGTAGTGAAAAAATAGAAGGAACAGTTGTAAGAATAAGTCCTGATGTTAAGTCAGGAAATACATTCTACTACATGACAATAAGTGCAAATGAAAGCATAATATTTAATGCTACTTCAAAATTATCTACAGAATTGCCTCTAACAGTTGTAGGAGATAAGGTTAAAATATCTTACCAAAAAGGGGAAAAAGGATTTGTAGATATAGTAGAATTTGATAACCTAAATTTAGGAGAGATAAAGGCTACTAATCCACAAGAACAATTAAAGGAAGATAAAAAAGAACAACCTAAAAAAACTGTAGAAAACACAAATCAATAATTAAATAAAAGCAAAAGAAGCAATGTATATTATTATATTGCTTCTTTTTTTATGAATTTAAAAGAAATTATGTAAAATATGTAAATTTTATTATCCTAAATTAATATAATAGTATTACAACTTGGTAATTTAAATAACTTCAAGGAGATTAGACATAATGATGGGGATAGAAAGAGACATATTAATATTAATCAGTAGGGTTAGATGTATGACGGAAACTCAGGTTGGCAAAATTTTTGGGACAAGAAAACGATATTCAAGAAAAACGTTTAAAAAAACCTTAAGAAAAATGTGCAATGAATATACTTTAAAAAAGTATCCATGTAATATAAATTACTCGGGATATAAAGATAATTCTTATGTATATTACTTAAATGGAAGTAGAATGTATAAGGGTAAGGAACTAGTAAAAGCTATTGTAGGGTCAGAAATTGCTATTAGAATCAATTTAGGGGGATATGAATTAAAAAGATTTTATAGAAATGTATCTGTTGGAGATTCAAAATATGATTTATTTATAGAATATATAGATAACTACAATGATCCCAAACAAGTACTAATAGATATAAAATTAGATGAAAATGTTAGACTATGTAAATATGACAATATAGAAAATAAAATAAAAAATTCTACAATTCCATTTTATGAAACACCTAAAATATTAGTAGTAACAGCAGAAAATATAGAAAATTTACAAAAAAATCGATTGAACTGTGACATAGATTTTCTAGACTTAAATTTTAATAAATTATTTAGATATATATAGCCTATTTAATTAAATAGGTTTTTTTTTGATAAATTGTAAATTATAATAGTAACCTTAAAAAATATAAAATAAAAGAGGTGAACGTATGGGTGAAACGAACACTGCTGCAGTCATTGCAAATGAATTAGCAGTAATAATGGCGTCAATTGCAACGCTAGGAGTTGTAGGAGGATGGATAGCTGAAAAATTAAAATTACCAGATGTTGTAGTATTTTTAGTTTTTGGAGTCGCTTTTGGTCCTACGTTTTTTAATATAATAAATATAGAGGATTATCCAATAGTAAATGAAACAATATTAACCTTTGGATCTGCATTTATACTTTATGAAGGTGGAAAAGAAATAAAGCTAAAAGTATTAAATGAAGTAAAAGTAAGTGTTGGTTTGTTAGCTTCATTAGGAGTATTTTTAACAACTGTAATAATTGGTTTTATAACTTATTATGTATTTAAATTACCTATAGGCCCTAGTTTACTTTTAGGAGCAACAATATCCTCAACAGATCCAGCAGCACTTATACCAGTATTTAATAAAATATCTATAAAAAATAGATTAAAACAAACAGTAATAAGTGAATCTGCTTTTAATGATGCTTTTGGAGCAATATTATTTACAGCAATACTTACGGCAGTAACAATGACAGAAAAAGTAGGATTATTATCAACGACTTTGCAACTAGTACTTATGATAGTGATAGGTTTATTAGTAGGAATGGGGATTTCTTTAATAGGTATAGGATTATCATCTGATAAAAGATATGGTATTTTACATGGATATGCACCCATTATATCTATAGTAATAGTTGTTTTTGCTTATGAAATATCAAAACGCTTTGGTGGTAGTGGGTACATGTCAGTATTTATTGCAGGGCTTACATATGGTAACAAAAAAAGATTTAAATTATGGGTACCAGATGAAGATTATATAGCAGGAGTACATTTTAGAGAAAACATAGCTACTATTGCAAGAATGGCTATATTTATAGTACTTGGAACACATTTAAATATTGATTCATTAATAAAACATGGAGTAGGTTCAATAATTGTAGTACTAGTTCTCATGTTTATAGCAAGACCTATAGTTGTATTAGTATGTACTTCATTTGATAGAAAAGCTAAGTGGAGTAAAAATGAAAAACTGTTTATGATGTGGGTTAGGGAAACCGGAGTAATACCAGCGGCATTGTCAGGAATTATAGTTTCTGCAAAAGTACCTGGATATGAAATTATCTCATCTACTGTATTTATGACTATAATAACAACACTTTTAGTACAAGCAAGTACAACAAATATGGTAGCAAAAAAATTAGATGTGTTAGAAAAATAAATAATAAAAATAAATTGATTTTTAAAGCTTTAGTGTGTACAATAAGTATTAAACACAGAATTGACTGAAAATTAAGAAAATAAAAAAAGGGGGATTTTTTATGAGTAGTTATGTATATTATCAAGGGCAAGTAGTTGATGAAAAAGAAGTAAGTATAAGTATAAGATGTAAGGCTTTTAATTATGGATTAGGTTGTTTTGAAGGAATTAGAGCTTACTGGGATGATGAAGAAAAAGAGCTTTATGTATTTAGGATGAGAGAACATTATGAAAGATTATTAAACTCTTGTAAATCACTTTATATAAATATTCCTTATACAGTGGATGAATTATGTGAAGCAACAATTGAACTTTTAAAAAAGAATAATTTTAAAACAACAGTTTACATAAGACCAGTTGCATTTAAAGGTTCACAAGCTCTATATCCAAGTTTATATGATGATGACAATAGAATATTGATATACTGTCAACCACTAGGAAAACTAGTAGAAAAAGATGATTTTAAAGTTAAAGTTACATCGTGGAGAAGAATAGAAGATAATGCTATACCAGCAAGAACAAAGCCAACAGGAGGATATTTAAACTCAGCACTTGCATCTTTAGAAGTTCTTCAAGATGGATATGATGAAGCTATATTTTTAACAGAAGCGGGAAATGTATGTGAAGGACCTGGAGAAAATATATTTGTTTACAAAAACTCTAAATTATTAACTCCTCCAGCTAATGACAATATACTTGAAGGTATAACTAGAGATACTGTAATAAAACTTGCTAGAGATATGGGTATAGAAGTTGAAGAAAGAAGTATAGCAAGAAGTGAACTTTATAGTGCTGATGAGTTATTTTTCTGTGGAACAGCTATGGAAGTTGCTCCGATATCTTATGTTGATAAAAGAAAAATAGGAGATGGAGAGTTTAAAGTTTGTAAGGCTATTAAAAAAGCATTCTTTGGCTTAGCTACAGGCAAAAACGATAAATATTCAGAGTTTTGTACTCCTGTTTATGAAAAGGTTGAGGTTTAAATAATAAAAAGCGAACTCTAAACTAAATTTGAGTTCGTTTTTATTATAAAAGATTATTTTACATAACAAGAATAATTATTAAATTAAGAGTAGCAGCTTACTAAGTTATAAATATATCAGAGATAAATTAATCTAAAATGTTTACATAATTTAATTAAAATAAACTTAAATAAATTTATTTTTACAAAGATATTGTTTAAGAAGGCTATTTGTATTTTGATTGATTGCAACGAATTTTATTTTTATTTAAATTAGGTATTGCGTTGATTATACAATCCGAGTATAATACAAATAATAAATGTCAACAATATAAAATGGTTTTAAAAAAACTAAAAATAATGTTTTGAAATCATATTAATTGAATATAAAGAGCCTAGGGTAGAGGCGCTGTAATTATTAGTACTTATCAGAAGCTGGCAAGTTATGATAGATAAGAAAAGGAATTATGGCCGAAGAAAGTTAATTGGCAAATAAACTTTCTGGTTTTGCATAGAATATGTGTAAGACTGTCACTTATTATAAGTGGTGAGCTACAAGGTTTACTTTGAATAAGAATTTTACGTCCAAAGTATACCTTTGGGCGTTTTTTGTATACAAATAATCAAACAATATACTAGGAGGATAAATTTATGAAGCTTCATGGAACTATGTCAGTAAAGGAACAAACATTACATATAGGAGGAGTAAGTTGTTTAGAACTTAGTGAAAAATACTCAACACCTCTTTATGTATTTGATGAAGAATTAGTTAGAAATAATTGTAGAGAATATGTAAAATACTTTAAAGTTAACGAATATAAAAATAAAGTAGCTTATGCAGGGAAAGCTTTCTTACCAATGTATATGTGTAAGCTTATAGAAGAAGAAAATTTATATCTTGATGTAGTTTCAGGAGGAGAATTATACACAGCACATAAAGCTGATTTTCCAATGGAAAAAATACTATTTCATGGTAACAATAAAACGGTAGAAGAAATAGAGATGGGAATAGAATGGGGTGTTGGCATATTTGTAGTTGACAATTTTTATGAACTTGATTTAATAGAAAAAATTTGTGAAAAAAATCAAAAAACACAAAATATTTACTTTAGAATAACACCAGGAATAGAAGCTCATACACATGACTATATAAAAACAGGCCAAATAGATTCTAAATTTGGTTTTGCTTTAGTAAATGGTGATTTATATGAAGCAATAGAAAAATTAAAGGATTATAAAAATATAAAATTAGTAGGTATTCATGCTCATATAGGTTCTCAAATATTTGATGTTGACCCATATATAGATACGGTAGATATAATGATGAACCTAGTAAAGGAAATAAAAGATAAATATAATATAGAAATAAAAGAAGTAGACTTAGGAGGCGGAATTGGAGTTTACTATACTAAAAATGATGAGCCTAAAACTATAAAAGAGTTTTGTGAATCTATAATTAAAAGAGCTGAAATTATTTGTAAATCAATAGGTATAAAAATACCAACATTAATAATAGAACCAGGCAGATCGATAGTAGCGAATGCAGGAAGTACATTATATACTATAGGATCTATAAAAGATATAAAGGATGTTAGAACTTATGTAAGTGTAGATGGTGGAATGACTGATAACATAAGACCATCACTATATCAAGCAGGATATGAATGTGCAATTATAAATAAAATAGGACAAGATAAAGTAAATCAAGTAACAGTAGCTGGAAAATGTTGCGAAAGTGGAGATATATTAATAACAGACACTAATATTATGGAAATTGAAAGTGGAGATGTAATAATTACAACATCTACAGGTGCATATGGGTATTCAATGGCTTCTAATTATAATAAATTACAAAAACCAGCTGTTGTATCTGTAATAAATGGAGAATCAAAATTGATATGTAAAAGACAAAGCTATAAAGATTTATTAGCATTAGAAATAAACGAATAGAGCTTTAAATTTACATTAATGAAAGGGAGTGTCTCAAAATGATTTTAATCATTAAGAGATGCTTCCTTTTTTATATACCAACCTATAAGTTTGAAATAGTTCACCAACACGTTGCTCAAGCAACGGACATGTTTATCAAGGTTGTTGTTGACATGAAGTAATTCGCCGACATGTCGCTCAAGCGAAGCGAATTTTTTATTGAATTGTAGTTATTTTTATATATTTTCTTGATAGAATAATAATAAAATATTTACAGAAAATATTATAAAAATGAACAAAAATATTTAAATAGACGCTAAATTTGATATTTCTCTCTAAATAAACTATAATTGTGATAAAGTTAATAATAGATAATAAGGAGGAATTTAATGAAGTTAAGAATAATTTTAATAATATCATTATTATCAATAATTCTAAGTGGATGTTCTTCTACAGAAGAAAATAATTTAGTTGAAGATGGAAAGATGGCTTTAGAAAAACATGATTATGAAAAAGCTAAAGAAATTTTATCAGAGGCACTAGAAGTAGATAGTACAGATGAACATGCAAGAGCAATGTATATGCAAGCTATGAGAATGGAAAATTCACTTGAATATGAAAAACAAGAAAATTATAAGAAAGCTATTAATGAACTTGAGTTTATAGAAGAGATAAAAAACGGATCAGCAACTATAAAAAGTGAAGCATCACAAAAGAAAAAAGAGCTTGTTAAGTTAAATGAAGAATATGAAAAAAAACAAGCACAAAGAAAAGAAAATGCAAAGATTGTATCTAGTAAAGATAGATATAGAATTGAGAAACAAGCTCTAAAAGCTCAGCAAGAAGAATTAGCAAAACAAGAAGAAGAAAAGAAAAAACAAGAAGAAGAGTTAGCAAAACAAGAAGAGGAAAAGAAAAAACAAGATACTAATTTATCAGAAGATAGCAATCAAAACAAAGAAGTTCCACCAGCAAAACCTTCACTTCCTCAAGTACCACAAGAACAAGTTAGTTAAAAATAAAGAAGCTATAGAAATATGCAAATAAGCATAAATTCTATAGCTTTTTTATTTTGAATCTTTTATATAAAGTCTTTTTTCAACATATTTATCAATGCAAGATTTTATAACAGCAGCTACAGGAACAGATAAGAAGACTCCAATAAGTCCAAACAAAGATCCTCCAATTAACACTGCAGATATTATCCAAAGAGGACTAAGTCCAACTTGGTCACCCATAACTTTAGGACCTATAACATTTCCATCAATTTGTTGAAGAATAAATATAAAAATAATTACCCAAAGTCCTTTAATAGGTCCATGAACAAGCGCCATAGCAACAGTAGGTATAGCTCCTAGAAATGGTCCAAAGTAAGGGATAATATTTGTTAAAAAAATTATAAATGATAAAAACAAAACATTATTCATTTTTAAAATAAACTTAAGAACTATAAATGCAATGACACCTATTATTGCAGAATCTAAAATTCTTCCTATAATATAATGATAAAATATATCATGACACATTATAAAAAAATTAATAATATTATCACTTTTCTTTTTGGTAGTAGCTGCATAAAGTATTTTCTTACAAGCTAAAGCTATTTTTTCTTTATCATTTAACATGTAAATTGATAAAATTATACCCATAATAACATTAAATAACAACGAAGTTACGTTAAATATATGGAATATAATATCAGAAGAAGTTTTAGAAAATAAATCAATAAATTCTTTTAATATTACATTTAAATTATCTTTAACATGAGGAACAATCACATCTAATACATCACTTTGATAAAAATACTTATTTAAAAATTGCTCTAACATAGTTACGTAATGAGGTATCTCATTTATTAAAGTATCTAAAGTGTTAATAATAGAGGGTATAAAAAGTTTACCACCTATTATTATTAAAATAAAAATTATTATATAAGATATGAGGATGTTTAAAAGTCTATATAATTTAAATCTTTTTTCAAAAAACATCATCATAGGATTGACTAAAAGTGCAAATAAGATTGCCAACAAAAAAGGACTTAAAAAGTTTACTAATCCTCCTATATCAGAAAGAAGTTTATTAGGAGAATCCACTACTTTATAAATTATGATTGTAATAAAAGCTATAAATATATAAAATTTTATATTTTCCTTTGAAAGCATAACATTCTCCTTAATTAATATACTAAATATGTGATAATAAATTATATTAAAAGTAACACTAATAAATTATATTCAAAGATAAACAATATAATTAAAAAATTAAATGTTTTGTTTTTGATATATATGTAGTATGGTATAATAATGAAATAAAAATAAGTAAATGACAAAAATAAATACAAAATTATAAAAGAAGGTGCAATATGAGAATTAACAAGTATATAGCTTCTTGTGGAATAGCTTCAAGGAGAAAAGCAGAAGAAATAATATTACAAAAAAGAGTTAAGGTTAATGGTAAAGTTGTTGAAGAATTATCATTTAACATAGATGAAAATAATGATACTGTAGAAATAGATGGAGTTCAAATAGGATTAGATGAAAAGGAAGTTTATATAGTCTTAAATAAGCCAGAAGGATATATAACAACAGTAAAAGACCAATTTGATAGACCAAGTGTACTTGATTTAGTAGGTGATATAAAAGAAAGAATTTATCCAATAGGAAGACTAGATTATGAAACTAGTGGATTATTAATACTTACTAATGACGGAGATTTAACATACAAATTAACTCATCCAAAGCATGAGGTTGATAAAACTTATATGGCAATAGTTAAAGGTATCCCAACTATAGATGAAATGAAAAAGTTTGAAGAGGGACTTTATATAGAAGATTATAAAACTGCTCCTGCTAAAATAAGAATAGTGAAAAAAGATGAAGAAAAGAATTATGCAATATGTGAAATAAAAATCCATGAAGGTAGAAATAGGCAAGTAAGAAAAATGTGTAGGGCTATAGAACACCCCGTATTAAGACTAAGAAGGGTAGCTATGGGAAAAATTACTTTAAAAGAAACTAAAGTAGGGGAATATAGACATTTAACTAAAGAAGAAGTTGAGTATTTAAAAGGATTAAGATAGAGGTGCAATATGATAAAAGCTAAATATTTAACAAAAATTACAGATATAAATAAATTATATTTAGAACAAATAATAAATGAAGGCGATATTGTAGTAGATGCTACAATGGGAAATGGATATGATACGAAATATCTAGCAGAGAAAGTTGGAGAAAGTGGCTTTGTATATAGCTTTGATATACAAGAAGAAGCTATTAAATCAACAAGAAAAAAGCTAGAAAAAGAAAACCTTCAAGAAAGAGTAAAACTAATACTTGATGGTCATGAAAATATTGACAACTACATTGAAAAAAAAATTTCATGTGTTGTGTTTAATTTGGGATATTTACCAAGAGCGCAGCATATGATTATAACAAAACCAAATACAACAATAAAGGCTATAGAGCATAGCTTAAAGCTATTAAAACCTCATGGTGTAGTAAGTATTTCTATCTACACAGGACACCCAGGTGGACTTGATGAAAAAAATAGTGTATATGATTTTGTTAAAAATCTAGATCAAAGGGAGTTTAATGTGTTGGAATGTGGATTTGTAAACCAAGTAAATAATCCCCCACAACTAGTTTTGATAGAGAAAAAGAAAGAATATTAAACCATGCTTTAAGCATGGTTTTTTTATTTGAAAAATTTAGAACATAAATTTTATAGGTTATGGAGGGAATTTATGAAAAAAACATTAGTTATAGAAAGTTCATGGTGTAAAAGCTGTGGTATTTGTGTCGAGTATTGCCCAGTGAAAATATTAGATTTAGGGGAAGAAGGAGTTTACATAAAAGATGAAGAAAAATGTATAGTATGTGGTCAATGCGAACAAAGATGTCCAGATTATGCAATATATTTAGAAAAAAATGAATAGAGTTAAGGAGAAGTTGTTATGGATGAAAGAATAAAGTTATTACAAGGAAATGAAGCTTGTGTGCAAGGAGCTATTTATGCTGGTATGCGTTTTTTTGCAGGATATCCTATAACACCATCTACAGAAATAGCAGAATTATCTTCTTTAATACTTCCTAAGATAAATGGTAAATTTATACAAATGGAGGATGAAATAGCTTCGATTGCAGCAACTATTGGAGGATCTTTAGCAGGATACAAATCTATGACTGCAACAAGTGGACCCGGTTTTTCTCTAAAACAAGAATGTATAGGATATGCATCTTTAGTTGAATCACCTTGTGTAATTGTAAATGTACAAAGATGTGGTCCAAGCACTGGACTACCTACAAGCCCATCACAAGGAGATTTAATGCAAGCAAAATGGGGAACACATGGAGATCATCCAATGATTGTATTATCGCCATCTACTGTAGAAGAAACTTTTGAATTAACAGTAAAAGCATTTAATTTTGCAGAAAAATATAGAACACCAGTAATACTTTTATTAGATGAAGTAGTAGGTCATTTAAGAGAAAAAATGAGAATACCTAAAGCAGGAGAATTAGAAGTTATTAATAGAAAAAAACCAACATGTAGCAAAGAGGAATATAAAGCTTATGAATATTGCTCTGATTTTGTTCCACCAATGGCAAGTATAGGTGAAGGATATAGATATAATGTAACAGGTCTTATGCATGATGAAACAGGATTTCCAACTAACAGCACATCAGAAACCGATAAACTAATGAATCGATTATTCAAAAAGATAGAATCAAACCTAGATGATATACTAATTTATGAAAATTATGAAACAGAAGATGCAGATATTTTATTTGTATCATTTGGAAGTATGTGCCGCTCTTGTAAAGATGCAATAAAAGTTTTAAGGCAAAAAAACATAAAAGCTGGACTATTTAGTATAAAAACAGTATGGCCATTCCCAGAGGAAAAATTAAAAGAAATAAGTAAGAATGTAAATAAAGTAGTTGTTGTAGAAATGAATAAAGGTCAAATGATATTAGAGGTACAGAGAGTTTTAGGAAAAGATATAGATATAATTGGAATAAATAAAATAAATGGCGAAGTTATAACCCCAACTGAAATAATAGATACTATTGTTGTAACTCCAACTGAAATAATAGATACTGTTAAGGAGGGATATTAAAAATGCCTAGTGAAGTGATAAAAAATAATTTAAGAACAAATAGACTTCCTCACATATGGTGCCCAGGTTGTGGACACGGAATATTAATGAGAGCTATAACTGTGGCTATAGAGGATTTGAAACTTGATAAAAATAAGGTATGTATTGTATCAGGTATAGGATGTTCATCAAGAGCAGCTGGATATATGGATTTTAATACTATACATACAACTCATGGAAGAGCGTTAGCTTTTGCAACAGGAATAAAGCTTGCAAATCCAGACCTTCATGTAATTGTAATAAGTGGAGATGGGGACTTAACAGCCATAGGAGGGAACCACTTTATACATGCATGTAGAAGAAATATAGATATTACTACTATAGTTTTTAACAATAACATATACGGTATGACAGGGGGACAATACTCACCAACAACACCAAATGGAGATCTTGCAACTACTGCTCCTTTTGGAAATATAGATAAACCATTTGACATATGTGAATTAGCATGTGGATCAGGAGCAACATTCGTTGCTAGAGGTACAGTATATCATGTACCAAGTACTATTGGGTACATAAAAAAAGGACTAATGCATAAAGGATTTTCAGTAGTGGAGGGACTTAGCATATGTCCAACATATTATGGAAGAAAAAATAAAAAAGGGTCAGCTGTAACATTAATGAATGAATTAAAAGATAAAAGTATTAATATAAGCAAGAAAGAGACTCTTGATGAAAAAGAACTTGAAGATAAGATATGTATAGGAATATTCAAAGATATAATAACACCTGAATATACAGATGGATATAAAAAAGTATTAGAGCAGTTTAATAAATAAATAGTTTAAGGAGATAAAAAACTATGAAGATAGAAGTAAGACTTAGTGGTTCAGGAGGTCAAGGTCTAATACTAGCAGGAATAATACTAGCAGAAGGTGCTATAAGTTCGAAATTAAATGCTGTTCAAACACAATCATATGGTCCTGAAGCTAGAGGTGGTGCTAGTAAAGCTGAAGTGATAATAAGTGATAGTGCTATAAATTTCCCTAAAATTTCAAAACCTAATATATTACTTTCTTTAACACAAAAATCTTTAAATGAGTACTTAAAAGATATAGATAAAAGTGGTATAATAATAGCAGATAGTTCAATAGGAGTAGAATGTACAGAAAATTCAAATATTTACAAACTTCCTATAATAGATGCCTCAAAAGAAGTCATGGGAAGTAAAGTAGGTGCAAACATGGTAGCATTGGGGGTAATTAGTCAAATAATAGAAGATGTAGATATAGAAAATATAAAAAAGTCAATAATAAAAAGAGTTCCAAAAGGAACAGAAGAACTAAATATAGCAGCATTTGAAAAAGGAATTGAACTTTTCAGTAAGAATATTGATGTAAATTACTAATATTGATGTAAATTACTAAAGGAGAAAGTTATGGACGATACGAAAGATTTAAAAGATAGTAAAAAACTAATATTAGATATCCAAGCCCAATACCCAAGATTTA
>NZ_DATIRC010000358.1:0-6047 GCF_035470145.1 Romboutsia sp. | reverse complement strand
TCAAAATATCTATCTTTATCGCAAAGATGTCTATTAGTTATAAGATACATTAAAATCTCTCCCAGTCCTTAAATACATGTTGATATCCAATACTCTTTAACATTTCTTTTATATCTGAAACCTTACTTTCATCACTTATTTTAAATTGAGCAGTATCTCCATTTTCTTGTGAATGTCCACCAACATCTGTTGAAACTCCTGCACTTAGTTTTGTTACTCCAAGAGGTACTAAATTTTTTCTTAAGTCTAAATTTTCTCTCGTTGACAGGTTTATTCCTCCATGATTGTCAAACAATCTAATACAAAGCATAGCTTGAACCAAATCAATATCAGTAACTTCCTTTATACCTTCATAACATCCTTTAAAAGGCCTTATTCTAGGAACCGAATATGAAAGTTCTACATTAGGATAATTTTTTCTTAAATATTTCCCATGCAATAAAGTAAAGAAAGTTTCTTTTCTAAAATCATTAAGCCCTAAAAGTGCTCCTATTGATAAGCTTCTCATGCCAGCCTTTGCGCCTCTTTCTGGTGCATCTAATCTAAATTTATAATTTGACTTAGGTCCCTTTATATGAACTTCTTTATAAATTTTTTCATCATATACTTCTTGATAAACAGTAAGAGAGTCTACACCTTTATTTACAATGTATTCATATTCTTCTACTTCCATTGGATAAACTTCAAGACCTATTGATGAAAATTTAGGCTTTAGAATTTCTACTGCTTGACCTATGTATTCAACATTTGAATGTATATTACTTTCTCCTGTTAATAGCAACAAATGTTTAAAACCTTCTTTTGAAATAGCTTGTCCTTCTATTTTTATTTCGTCCATATTGAGCTTTTTTCTTTTAATACCACTTTCTGAATTATAACCACAGTAAACACATTTATTTATACAATAATTTGCTATATACATAGGAGTATATAAGCATATTGTTTTTCCAAAGTATTGATTAGTTATAGCATTTGATTTTCTAGCCATTTTTTCTAAATATTTTATTGCTTTTTTAGAAAGTAAATTTAATAAATCATATTCATCTAAGTTATCTTTTTCTAGACTTCGCTCTACATCATACTCTGTAACGTTTTCCATATAATCATCTATATCAAAATTTTCATAGCTTTTTATTACTTCATAAAAACTCATTTTAATTGCCCCCTATAAGCCTTATACAGCTTCAAATATATAATTATCTTTTATTTACTCAGCTGTTATAGCACTATCTAAAAATCCTGTTAATGGAGATGATGCATTTGCATAATTTGATACACTTCCACACTTTGCAATATATGCTTCTCTTCCACCTTCTACTGCTAATTTAAAAGCTTTCGCCATTTTTATAGGATCACTTGCTGATGCTATTGCAGTATTTACTAGTACCGCTGCTGCTCCCATTTCCATAGCTTCCATTGCTTGTGATGGCTTTCCAATTCCTGCATCAACTATTATAGGTATATCTAATTCTTCTATCATGATTTTTATCATTTCTTTCATTTTAATTCCTCTATTAGATCCAATAGGTGCACCAAGTGGCATAACAGCAGCAGCCCCTGCTTCTATAAGTCTTCTTCCTGCATAAAGGTCTGGACTCATATATGGAAGTACTACAAAACCTTCATCTGCTAATATTTTTGTAGCCTTTATTGTTTCTTCATTGTCTGGTAGTAAATATTTATTATCTGAAATGACCTCTATTTTTATAAAATTACCGCATCCCATTTTACGTGCTATTCTTGCTATTCTTACTGCTTCTTGATGATTTGTTGCTCCTGATGTATTTGGTAGTATTGTCATATGATTTGGTATATGTGTTAATATATTTTCTTCTTTATTATCTAAATCAACTCTTCTTAGAGCCATAGTTATTATCTCGCTTCCACTTTCTTCAATTACTTTTGGCAATATATCATTAGAACCGTACTTACCAGTTCCAATTAAAAGTCTACTATCAAATTCGTGTCCACCTAAAACTAGTTTATCCATAATTTTTTCCCCCTAAAGTTTTTCAATTAAAATTTGAGTAGCTAAATTAGCCATATGATTAGCACAAATGGCAACTCTTGGAGCCATCAGTCCTTCTCCTATCTTAGCTTCATTTATAAGATCTCCACATATGTAAAACTTGTCTCTAATTTTTTTAGTTTTTATTATATTTGAATCATAATATCCTGCCATACCAGATGATGCAATTAAGTATTTATCTTTCATATTTATTAAAACATAATTACTAATTTGAGCTTTATACTTTGGTTTATCAAAGGCCTCTATTATTATATCTACATCATTAAATATATTCATATTTTCTTTATTTACAAGCATATTGTAAGTTTTTATATTTATAAACGGATTTATTTTAGATATATTATCATACATTGCTTGAGTTTTATATTTTCCTATATCATCTATAAAATATTGTTGTCTATTTAGATTTGATGGTTCTACAATATCAAAATCTGCAAGTATCAATTGGCCAACCCCAATTCTTGCTAAAGATATCGCTATATTTGACCCTAGTCCCCCAAGACCTAATATAGCCACCTTTCCTTTTTTAAGTTTATTATATACATTAGGAGTATGCCTTGCTATTAACAAATTTTCTAACTCATCCATACCTAAACTTTCGCCTTTTTTGATTAATGTTATCTTATCATGTTCTTTAATATTTTCATCTTTTTCTATTTGGTGGCCATTTAAAATCAAAACATCACAGTTTTTTTTATACTCATCTCTAACTTGGTATGCAGTTATATTTTCTTTCACTTCTGTTAAGTTTTCATTTATAAAAATTTTCATTTTAGCCTCCCCCAACAAACCTAATAAGCTCTATAATATCATCTTCTCTTATTATATATTTTTCATATTGATCTTCTTCTAATATATTTAAGTTAACTTCTACTACTACTGTTTCTTTCTTTATTTCAAAATCATTTAATAAACTAAGTATATTTTTATTTTCTTGAAATTTTATTTCTTTACCATTTACTTTCATCTTCTCACCCCTATCCATTGCAAATCCATGCATATTAATCAAATATTTTCTTACCTGAATTATATACTGTTTACAATTATTTAATTTAAATAAAAAATTTGCTTCAATATAAAAAAGTGCTTATCCTAAATTTAAGGAAAGCACTTTCATAATTTACATACTCTAAATAACATATGTTATTCGTAAATTCATATTAAAAGCTTCCCTTCGCAAGCATTACCTTGATCAGGTGGTTAGGGTCTTTAAGTTGAGGCTTTTTTCTCAGCTAGCCAATTCTAGCTCCCCTAGCTCTAATTTTTATTTATTTTTTACAATTTGAGTATATCATAGTGATTTTATTACTTCAACAACATAGTGTATTTTATTCATATATTTTTAGCGTTTTGTCTTTACTATTAATATTTTTTATACCATTAACAATATTCTCTAAGATTTTATGAAATTTAAAATTTCTAAATATCGTTGATATAAATATTATTCCAAGTGCAAGCGAACCTGCTATTACTAATGTATCAATTCCATATTCTATAGCCTTAAGATAGTCACCTATTAAAAATTCATACATAGTGTTATAAATACCATACCCTGGAACTAATGGTATAAGACAACATACTGTCAGTGTAGTTGCTGGAGTTTTGCAAACTCTAGCACATATTTCACAATATATACTAAAACATATTGCAGCCATAAAATAAGAACTACTTTCAACACCTGTATAACTCAAACAAAATTTATATATAAACCAGCTTAATCCCCCGCCTATACCTGCTGCTATCAGTCTTTTTCCCTTTATATTAAAAAGTACACCAAAACTAATAGCAGTTAAAAAAGCTGCCATTACTTCTATAATCATGCTACATCACTCCCATTTGTAAATACAGATGAATTATAACACCGGTTCCACCTGCTATTGATATTCCTATTAAAATTGCTTCTGCTGCTTTTGTAAGTCCCGATATTAACTGCCCTTCTATTATATCCCTTATAGAGTTAGTAAGTGCAAGACCTGGTACTAAGAGCATTATACTTCCTGCAATTAATTTATCCATTTCTTTAATAATACCAATATCTAAAAGTACTACTGAACAAATAGCTACAACTGCTCCACATATACTATTTATAAAAAATTCATTTAAACATGATTTACTTAAATTAACAGAGACTAATTTAGTTATAATACCAACTATAAATGATGCTAATATCGCATTTAAATCTCCCCCAAATAGCAATGTAAATGTAGCGGTTGCCATTCCTGAAAAAAATAATATTGTTTTTTTAGAATATGAGTCTTCTCTACACAATTTTTCTAACTCTTCTTCACATTCATCAATGGTTAATTTTTCTACATATACTTTTCTCGATAAAGAATTTATATTATGCACTTTATTTAAATTTACTCCCCTTGATTTTATTCTTTTGACGATTGAATGAACTTTTCCTTCGATTGATACAGAAACCATTACTGCAGTAGGTGTAGCAAAAACATCAACTTCATCTACATTAAAAGACTGACATATTCTTGATATAGTTTCTTCTACCCTATATGTTTCTCCACCACTTTGTAACATTAATTTCCCTGCATTAGATGAAAAATTGAGAACCCTATTAATATCCATAAAAATTCCCCCTTTATTTAACAATAGATTCATTATAACATAGTAAATGTTGTAATTTTATATATTTTTTCAACAGCTTATACATTAAAGATTTTCATTTTTTTTTATTAAGAATTCTATTTTTTTCATTTAATATTTTATGTATATATTAATTTTGAGTGCGTATTTTTTTATTTTTTTAACTCAATCTTACAAAGTTTTAATATTGATTTTTTTCAGATAATACATATTTAAAATAGTAATACATATATTAATCACCATTTTTATACATTTGAATTTCTTGGTTAATTAAGATAAATTATTTATGACTAGGTTATAACACTTTTATGATTTTGCAAAATTAAAGGTGATAAACTTATTTAGCTTATCACCTTTAATTTATAAATATATTTAATATTATTTATCACAGCACGCTATGCCTAAAACTCCCGGACCTGTGTGAGCAGTTATACAACTTCCTAAATTAACTTCTACGCAATCTCCAAGATTAAATTCTTCATTTAATTTTTTCTTTAATGCTTCTAAGTCTATATCATTATCTCCACAACCTATTATAACTTGTTTTTTACTTAAATCTTGTCCATGTTGTTCTTTTATAAGTTCTGTTATTTTACTTATAACTTGTTTTTTACCTCTAGCTTGAGAAGCTGGTTTGATTGATCCATCTTCTAAACATAGTATAGGCTTTATATTTAACATATTTCCTATAGTAGCCTTTGCTAATGATATTCTTCCACCTTTTTGTAGATACTCTAATGTTTCAACTGTGAAAAGTAAAGATATATTATTTCTTAAACGCTCTAAATGATTTAATATTTCTTCTACATTCTTGCCTTCCTTAGATAATCTAGCTGCTGCAAGTACTATATATCCACTACCTATTGATAGAGATAAGCTATCAAAAGTATTAATAGTCCCTTGTTTAATATCATTCTTAGCCATTACAGCACTTTGGTATGTTCCTGATGCTTTTGAAGATCCTCCAATATATAAAATTTCTCTATTTTGTGATGTGTATTTTTCAAAGACATTTTTAAACGCTACATATGTTACTTGAGATGTTTTAGGAAGCTTATCATTTTCTCTAAGCATTTTATAAAACTCAACTTTAGTTATATCTACTCCATCTATGTATTCTTTATCATCAAATATTATACTAAGTGGTACTACTTCTATATCATATTTTTGTACCAATTCAGTTGGTATATCCGCTAAACTGTCACATATTATTTTTATATTACTCATTTTATTTTCCTCCATATTTAGTAGCTTTACTAAATTTGTATATTAATTCATTATTTATATGTATAATTGTTTTTTTAATTATTATTATCCAATTTTAACATCTTATCATCTTTTTTATTTTTTTTCAATATACAAATTTTACAAAATTTTCACTCTCTATATATAATAGTCATATAAATATAAATAAATA
>NZ_DATIRC010000357.1:0-1856 GCF_035470145.1 Romboutsia sp. | reverse complement strand
TGTTTAATAAAATTTATATCTTATTTTATGGAGTTTTAATATATCTACCTTAATTTAAGCTATTATTTTAATTTTTCTATTTTGAGTATATAATTCATTTTTAATATAAAAAGCTGCGATGAAATTAATTATCGCAGCTTTTTATATTATCTTGCTTTATTATTTTCCTTTACAACCACATCCATTACCATATGGATAATGTACACAACAACCATGTTGATGTTTCTCTTTACAACATATATATTTTTCTAAATTTTCATTAGCATCTTCTAATAAATCTATAATATCATTATTAATATGGTCATATTTTTCCCATAGTACATTTGACTTATTCCACAATTCTCTTACTTGCTCTTCTAATTCTAAAGCTTCTTGTTCATAGCACATTGCCTCATTTTGTATTTTTTCAGCTACACATTTTAATTTATTAGCTTCTTGTTCTTGTTGCATAGCTATCATTTTATATTTATAGCAATCGTCATGTCCTCCATGATGACATTTATCATTACAATTGTCTTCTTTTTTATATTTATCATATTTTTTATAATTATCATATTTTTCCATGTGTATCGAATTCCTTTCTTTTATAATGTAAATTATTAGATTATTACTCATAATTTATATTATGAAATTCATACATTGTTGTTACATCCCTTATATTCATTTATATTGATTTATTTTAAAAATTATTTCCTCAATCTTCTAAAGTATAACTTAGCATTAATTTCGACTCCTATAAGTATTGCCCAACTGCTTAAATAAATCCACGTCATAAGTACTATTATTCCCCCTATACTTCCATATATAATTTCATAATTTGCATAGTGATTTGAGTAATAAGAATAAGAAAGTGATACTATTATCCATCCAAATGTTGCAATAACAGCTCCTGGTATGACGTCTTTTATTTTCATTTTTTTGTTAGGTGTATATTTATATAAGCTAATAAGTATTATAATGACTGTAGATACACCAATAGTATATCTACATACATTCCAAATATTCATAAATATATTATCAAACCCTATAAATCCAAATATCAAATAACCTATTTTTTCACCATATACTAAAAATATCATAGATGAAAAAATTAATAATAGTAATATTACTGTAAAAAAAAGGCCTATACACATTACCTTTATATATGATCTTGTTTCTTTTACTTTATATGATTTGTTAGCCCCCTTTATTATGGCTCTCAAAGCTCTTGATGATGTCCATAAAGTAAGAAAAAAACTTGTTATTATAAAACTTAAACTTTTATTTTCCATTGCTGAATTAATTATAGATGCCGTTATTTCAAATGCACTTTGTGGCATCATACTTTGAAATATTTCTATATATTTATTTAAATGAAGAATAGGTATATATACTATGCTACTTATAGTAAACATTAAAAATGGAAAAAAGGATAATAGTAAATAAAAAGACATTTCAGCTGCTTTTGAGTTTATTTTAACGTAATTAGATTCTTTTATAACATTCATAATATTAAATTTGTCTATCTTTACCATAAAAACCCTCCTCCCATAATTTATTATATTTATATATATATGCATATAAATTATAAAAGGATGTAACTTTAGCTACATCCTTTTATAATTTATATTAATTTTTCTATAGTCTCATTTATATCAGCTTTTATTCCTTTAATTTTTTCATTAGAATTCTCTTCTGTTTCACCTTTTACTGCTATATAAAACTTAAGTTTTGGCTCTGTTCCTGAAGGTCTTATAGCTACCCAAGAACCATCTTCTAAGAAGTATTTTAAAACATCAGCCTTAGGAAGATTATCGATTCCCTTGCTGTAATCTTTAACATCTAATACCTTAGTATTGTTTATTGATTTTATATCA
>NZ_DATIRC010000356.1:0-2482 GCF_035470145.1 Romboutsia sp. | reverse complement strand
TTCTACTATATTATTTGCATTAGCATCTTGTCCTATAACTTCTGCTATAAATTTAATAGCATTAGATGCTACACCTATATTATTAAGTGCTATAGCTAATCTTGCTATTGCATTTATACCACTATCACTTACAGCAGAGTGTACACTCTTACCTAATACACAAACTTTTTGTCCATCTTGTGTGTATTCAAAGTTTAATTTATCTAGTTCTTTTACTAGTTCATTAACGTATTTTCCAGTGTATATTGCCTTATCTGGAACAGAGTTAAACGCTTGCCCAAGTTCTAATTCTATATCATCATTTCCCAGGCCATTTAAAAATACTTGTAAAAGTCCCTTTTCAGCATTTATCATAGGGAACTTAGAATCTGGAGTAAATCCGTAATTTGGTATTTCTTCACCATTTTCAGAATACTTATTTATACATCTCCAAAGGTTTTCCTCATCAGTCCCAAATATGAATCTTACTCTTTTATCAAACTTTACCCCTAAGTCCATTAAAGCTTTAACAGCATATATAGCACCAATAGTTGGCCCTTTATCATCTTGTGTTCCTCTACCATATAACTTATCACCATCTATAACCCCTTCATATGGTGGGAAATCCCAACTTTCAAGTTCGCCTTCAGGTACTACATCTAAGTGACCAAGTATTCCTATTAACTCTTTTCCTTGACCAATTTCTGCATATCCATAATATCCATCTTTATAAACAGTTTTAAATCCAAGAGATTCACAAAGATTTAAAGTGTGTCTTAATGCTTTATCTATATTTTCCCCAAAAGGACAATTATCTGTAGCAGTACTTATTACACTAGGTATTTTTACACAGTCTACAATAGATGATACAATTTCTGATTGTAGAGATTTTACTTTTTCTTTTATTTGATTTTTCATGATATCTCCCCCTAGATTGTCATAAATTTATCTATTCATTTATAATATACTATATCATTACTTAATTCGTCTACTTTTTATTTTTACATATTCTACCTATCAGGTAAATATTTTTAGGTATTTCTATAGTTTTTATTTAATTTTTAAACTTATTTCGAAATATAAATTTAATTGAATAAGGTAGTACCCTGGGTAACCTCTTTACTTCTTAATTTCTTTAAATTATATTATTCGATATTTTTCCCTTTAGATATTGTAACACTTGTAGGTCTGTCATCTTTGTCATATCCATAAATTGTTACATATGTGTTGTTATTTACTTTTTCTGTAATCTTGTTGTTATTGTTATTTGCATCATAGTTATATGATATTGTATTTCCATTAGACTCTTTTATTTTTACTAATCTATCAGATAAATCATATATGTATCTGTAGTTTATTTTATTTACTAAGTCCTCATGGTATCCTAAGTTTCCACTTGCATCATATGAGTATTTATGTCTTTCTTGTGTGTTGTTTGATGCATCTGTATACTTTTCAGAAATTACTCTATCTTCATTGTCATATACAGAACTTACTTTTTGGTTATTTCCATATTTTGATTCTAAAAGTTTGCTAGTTCTTGCTTCATATGTATTTGTTATTAAATTTTGACTTCCAACTGAAACTGTTGTGTTATTTCCTAACGAGTCATAACCAAAGCCATAATTAAACCCATTGTGTGTTATAGTTTTTAGTTTATCATTTTCATATGAGTAACTATTAGTTATTGTAGCTCCATCTGCAACTTTAGATGCATTTTGAAGTCTGTCCATACTATCATATGAGTATGATGTAGTTTTTCCATTTGCATCTACTACACTATTTAAGTTTCCTTTTGTTTCATCGTAGTTATATGTTACAGTGTTTCCTTCAGAGTCTTTAAGTGTCTTTATGTAGTTTCCATTTGTAGTGTAAGTTGATGATGAGTTTATAAATAAACTAGAATCCCCAACTTTTGATGTTAATGGATTTCCATAACTGTCATATGTAAATGAGTATACTACATTTTCAGATGATGTTGCATTTAATATATTGTGTTTTGAATCATATGCATAATTAAAGCTATTTCCTTTAGGGTCTGTAGATTTAATTAAATCGTTATTTGTATTATATGCAAATTGTGAACTTTGCTTATCTAAGTCCTTTGTAGATATTATATTACCATTTGAGTCATATTGATAACTTTCATCAAATTCTTCTTTGTATAACTGTAGTCCATCAAAGTATGCACAGTTTGCATTGTTATAGTAAGTTGTATAAATATTTATGCTTTCATAATCGCTATCTGCTATGCATACTTTTGATACATATTGCCAATCATTTGAATCTTGGTTAAATGGTTCTCCGCTCCATTGATAAGTACCATCTGCTCTTTTAATTCCGATAACAACTGAATGTTCTCTTCCTGGTACAGCATCTCCTTTTGACCATCCTCCAAAAACTATTGCATCACCTTTTTTACCAGATATATTTACTTTTTGGACTATATTTTTTCTCTTAGTTGCGTCTCCATTTATTTTGAAAGCTTTATTATCTAATGATG
>NZ_DATIRC010000355.1:0-7268 GCF_035470145.1 Romboutsia sp. | reverse complement strand
ATTGTTTATTTCAGCTACATCAAGTCTTGTAGCTAATTCTTGTTTTTTAGATTTCATTTTAGATATTTCTATTTCTAAGTCTTGTATTTTATTTTTTATAAGTTGTATTTTTTCATCTTGTTCTTTTATTCTGTTTTCTGTGTTATTTAGTTTTTCTTCTAAATCTATTTTTTGTTTAACAAATCCTTGTGCTTTTTCTACATCTTCTTTTAATATAGCCGCTTTTGTAGCTTCTTCATATTTATTGATTTTTTCTACTATTTCTTTTTTCTCATTTCTAATTCCATCTACTGATGCTATAAAGTTTGCACATTGTTTTTTTGCATCTTGAAGTAATTTTTCTTTTTTTGATATTGATAAGTCTAACATTTCTATAGGGTCTTCATGTTTTTCTAATGTCTTATTTGCTTTTGCTTCCACAACGTTTTTTAATCTTTTAAAAAATCCCATTTTCTATCCATCCTTTTATACATTATTATATTTAATTTACATAATTATTTTCCTTTGTTGTTATTTTATTACTTTTAACATAAATTTACAAGTAATTAAAAATATTCATCTCAAATAATAATATAATTGATGCTCAAATAAGTTACATTATCACGATATAAAATATTAGTTAGATAGGTTTTATTCTAATGCAATATTATTATCAATATATTGTATGCATATAAGTATTATGTGTTTATATTTATACTAATTTTATGCTTTTAACTATTATGATGCTAATTTTTTAGGATATACTATTTATATTGGATTTGCTAATTTAAAATATTTATTATATTAATACTGGAGGTTTCTTTTGAGATATGTAATTGCAAGTGTTGTAAAAGGTGATGCTGGTAATTTTAATAATAATTTAAGAAAAAAAGTTTTTGAAAAGTTTAAAGCTAAATCTTCAAAGCTTCCTGCTCATTTTACTATTAAAGCTCCTTTTGAAAGTAACGATATAACTGACTTAGAAAATACTTTAGATAATTTTTCTAAGTCTCATACTTCTAAGGAATATAAGATTAAAGGGTATGACCATTTTGATGATAGAGTTATATTTATGAAAGTTTTAATGAGTAATGAAGGCAAACTTATGCACGATGAGCTAATTGATGATTTAAGTACTATTGATTATTTAGATTTTTCTAGAGAAGATGGTAAAGATAAAGTTTTTCATGTTACTATAAGCTCTAAAAAAATAAGAAATATATTTGATAAGTTATGGGGTTATGTTTCTTTAATACCTTGTGATTTTGATTGTAGTTTTGATAATATCTGTATTTATAAGTGGGTTGATAATACTTGGGTGTTGCATAAAGAGTATTTATTAGATTAGTTTTTAGAGTTATTTTAATAATAAATAGTTAAAATGTATAAAAAATTATTTAAATAAGAAACTAATATATGATTAACTTTAGGAGGAAAGTAATGAATATTCAATATGTACAAGGAAAACCGCTATTTATAAATATAAGTAAAAACACAAAACAATATCCCTATTTAACACAGGATATAGAAACAGATGTATGTATAATAGGTGGAGGTGTTACTGGAGCTATAGCTTCGTATTATTTTTCTAAAAATAATATAAAAACTGTAATACTTGAAAAAAAAAGAATAGGTCATTTAAGTACTGGTATAAGTACGGCTCTTTTACAATATGAATTGGATGATAGCTTATCTAAACTTCAAGAATTTATTAAATTAGAGGATGCTATAAGAGGTCATGAATTAGGACTTGTAGCACTTAAACAACTTGAAGATTTCATCAAACAGTATGGAAATAAATGTGACTATAAAAAAAGAGATGCACTATTATATACAGCCAAAACCAATGAAATAAATGCTATAAAAATAGAATATGAACTTAGGAAACAAAATGGATTCGATGTAAGTTACATAGATGAAAATACTAATGAATTTAGTTTTGATTTGAAGGCTGGGATAATATCTAAAGATGGTGGCGCAGAAATAGATCCATATAAATATACGCACCAATTACTAGATATATCTCAAAGTATGGGTTCAAAAGTTTATGAAAATACAGAAGTTATTGATTTAATTCATTATGATGATTATGTAGATATAATAACTGAATTTGGATATAAGGTAAAAGCTAAAAAAGTAATAGTTGCAACTGGGTATGATACTAAAATGTTTAGTGATAGAAATTTCGCTACTAAAGCAACTACATTTAATGTAGCTACAAAACCTGTCAAAAATTTCGATGGATGGAAAAATAGAGTACTGATAAGAGATAACAGCGATCCTTACAATTATCTAAGAACTACAAATGATAATAGGCTTATAATTGGAGGAGAAGATGTTGAGTTTATACCTGATATTTTTGATGAAAAACTAGCTAATGAAAAATATGATATATTAGAAAATAGATTAAAATCTATGTTTAAATATATAAATCATATAGAAATAGATTTTAGGTATTGTGGAACCTTTGCCTCTACTACAGATAACTTAGGATTTATAGGAGAAGATACTAAGCATAAAAATTTATGGTATATACTAGGATATGGAGGTAATGGCATCTTATTTTCAATACTAGGTGGAATGATGTTAAGCGATTTATACAATGGTAAAACAAATAAAGATATGAGATTATTTAGAATAGACAGATTTGATAATTAATAATGTAATTTAAAAGTAATAATTTTTTAGGCTATTCGATACTCTTCCTATTGAGTCCTACTAATCTACCTTAATCTTTTAATTCTGTAAATACTATTTAGTATATCTTTTCTTTATTACAATATAATATAGCTATAAATTACAAAATACATAAAAAGAGCTATTGCCCAACTAACAATTAAGTTAGTTTTGCAATAGCCCCTTGAAATAAATTTATAATATATTAAACTTCTTGCTTATGTTTGTACGTAGATATTTTCTCTTTTAATTTTGAATCTTTATCAAATCCAAATAGATCATTTTTCTCTTTCTTTTTTTCTTCTCCATAACGTTTATTAAAAGTTTTATACATTCTATAATTTTTTGTTCTATTTTGTTCTAAATGAGTTTTTCTAATTTCAAACAATAGTGTAAATGCCATTACTAATAATATAATCGCAAAAGGTAATCCAGTACTTATAAGCGCTGTTTGTAAAGTATTTAATATTTGCGGACCTCCAATTATCAATAATACGGCTGCTATTACACCTTCCATGCAAGCCCAAAATATTCTTTGTGGAACTGGACTATCTAACTTACCACCAGATGTAATATTGTCAACAACTAATGAACCTGAGTCACTAGACGTAACAAAGAAAGATATAATTAAAACTAATGCTAAAATAGATAATAGTGTTTGTATAAAATTAGTTAAAAAAGGAGCTTCTAGATATTTTATTAATTCAAACAATGCAACTGGTAAGTTACTTTGTACAACTTCATAAAGTTGACCATTTGAAATTTGATTTATATAAGTAGCTGTTGCTCCAAATACTGACATCCATATAAATGAAGCTAGAGACGGTATAATCATAACAGCTAAAATAAACTCTCGTACTGTTCTACCTTTTGAAATACGTGCGATGAACATTCCAACAAATGGCGACCATGAAACCCACCATGCTAAATAAAATATTGTCCAACTACCTTGCCAACTTGCATCATCATAAGATATAAACGTAGATGCTCTGAAAAATTCATCTATATAAATACCAAGAGAATTTGAGAAAACTTCAATAATATAGCCAGTTGGTCCTAATAAAGTTATAACTACCATAAATATTAACGCTAACTTAATATTTGCCCTTGATAATATTTTAACTCCCTTATCTAAGCCTGTAACCACAGATAAAGTTGCTGCAAAAGTAATTAAAGCTATTAAAATAACCTGAACAGTTGTATTTACAGGAATCCCAAAAACATAATTAAGACCACTATTAACTTGTTGAACTCCTACTCCAAGTGATGCTGCTAGACCAAATAAACAAGCTATAACCGTTAATAAATCTATAACATCCCCTAAAAGTCCATAAACTTTGTCTTTAAATATTGGGTAAAATACCGAACGTAAAGATAATGGTAAATTTCTATTAAAAGCATAAAATGCTAATGCTAATGCTACCAAAGAATATATAGCCCATGGATGAATTCCCCAGTGTAAATAAGTAGTTGCTAAAGCATTTCCAACAATATCTCCACTTTTAAAAATAGGTGGGATTACATTAGCGTGCATTAATGGTTCTCCTACAGAGTAAAACATTAATCCTATACCCATTCCAGCTGATAAAAGCATCGAGTACCACGAAAAGTTTGAAAATCTTGGAGTTGCATCAACTCCTCCAATCTTTACATTACCATACTTTGAAAATGCAAGGTATAGTCCAATAACAACAAAAATATTACTTGAAAAAATAAATACCCAGTTAGTGCTATTTAATATACTTGTTTTTAAGTCATTAAATACTCTTGTAGTAGTTTCTAAATCAATTAATGAAATTACTGAAAATAAAAGGATAACTAATCCCACTCCAACAGATACAAACGGATTTAAATCCAATCCCCACCTTGTAAAATTCCGTGAATAAAGTTTTTCTTCTATTTCTTTTTTTAAAGCTTCTTTCTTTAAATCTTCTTTTTTTAAATCTTCTCTCATTAAAACCCTCCTAATAAATTATTTTCGTTTTGTTAGCTTATTTATACTTAAATCTCGTCCTAAATAGGGGTTATAAGGAATCTAGAAAAATGTTATAACATAGACATATTTATTAGATTACATGAATATTAAATGTATCATGTAAGTATCTCTAAATACATTGAAAAATCTAGCAAATACGTTGAATTCATAAAGATGAATAAATGGTGTACTGATAAAACTACAGAATGTTCTTTTGCCATATTTAAACAATTTAAAGCCTTCGTGCTCCTAAAATTAATTTCTTTATATTAAATTCCGAAACCAAGTTCAACCTACCGGTTTACTTATATATTCGAGATTAATTTTTAGCATATCTAATTAACAAAACCATTATCTTTTTAATTTAATCATATCTATTATTAATTATTTCTTAATAATTAATAAATAAAATCTCTCAAATTAATATATTTAAATTTTATATTTAAATTATACTTGTATTATTATTGCTTTTTATATTTAAAATTTTTAGTAAAGTGTATACTGCTAAAGTATACATTAATACAAAAAATACAAAATCATATATAAATTCATCTAGACTTTATATATCATTTAAATGGTATGGAAAAAACTCTATATAGACATTATCATAAGAACATTTCTTTTTACTAAAAGATTGAATGATTTCATTTTTAATCATATAATTAAATAAATTATAGCTTAGATATTGTGAATCAAAATGAAATATGACGCCCTCATTGGGCATTTGAACGTTTATTGCATCCTCTAATGTAATAATATTGTTATTAAAGGCATAGCTTACTATCTTTTTTATGTGTAAATCCATAGCTGGTGTTAACTAGCACCAACCATCCTTTACTATATGAATATAGGTAATCTGTTCTACCTATTTTTATCTTTATATACTATTTCAAACTCTTTGGATATTATTTTATGAATTTTAAGAGTGTCCCTATATACCATTACTATTGTAACAAATAGATTGTATTTTTTAATATTTTTCTTTCAGCTTCTCGTTTGCAAGTTTTTTTATGCCTAAAAGAATAGCCTATTTTGCTGATAGCAAATAATATTTATATATCTTTTTATATATTCGATTCAAATTTTTAAGTTTATATAAACTTTAACACTAGATTTAGTATTTGTCAAATTTTTCGTATTCAATTTTAATAACTTTTTCTTAAACTCTTCAAAGCATTTTTAGTAATTTATATAAAAAAGTAAGTAATTCAAACCTTGAATTACTTACTTTCATTATAGCATATTATAAACTTAATAGATTGAGCCACTATTCACTATAGGTTGTGCATCTTTGTTTCCACAAAGAACAACTAATAAATTACTTACCATAGCAGCCTTACGTTCTTCATCAAGAGTTACTATATCATTTTCACTTAAATTAGTTAATGCCATTTCTACCATACTTACAGCACCTTCAACAATTTTCTTACGCGCTGCTATTATTGCTTCTGCTTGTTGACGTTGTAGCATTGCTGCTGCAATCTCAGGTGCATAAGAAAGATGTGTAATACGAACCTCAGTAATTTCAATTCCTGAAATATCAACTCTTGACTGTAGTTCTTCTTTTAACTTATCTGCTATCTCTTGACTACTACCACGAAGAGATTTCTCCTCTCCATCTTCAGCTACATCATATGGATAAAGTCTTGCAACATTACGAATAGTAGAATCACACTGAATTGATAAAAATGTCTTATAATTATCTACATTAAATACAGCTTTAGTTGCATCTACTACCTTCCAGATTACAACAACACCAATTATAATAGGATTTCCTAATTGATCATTAACTTTTTGTTTTTCGTTATTAAGAGTCATTGCTTTTAGAGATACTTTCTTACCACTTGTATTAGCAGATATATCTGTTTTATCTGTAGATGAAGATTTTGAAATGTTAATTGCTGATGATGATGTTGGATTTACTGCTGAGCAAAATGGATTTACCCAATAAAAGCCTTCTTTTTTTATAGTCCCATAGTATTTACCAAATAAAACTAAAACTATTGCTTCTTTAGGGTTAAGTATTTTAAAACCAAACAATAGAATAAAATTCACAACCATTCCTAGTATTCCTAAAATTAATAAAAATGAACCTAAACCATCAAATCCATTACCCATTTTTATTATTCCAAAGCTCATAATACCTATTGAGATTGCTGTAAATAAAAGACTTTCTATTAAAGCTATGACACCATTAAATGCTTTTGCTTCCTTTTCTTCATAATTTACTTCTTCTTTTAACATAAATATATCCCCCCGACTTATATTTGTATTAATTATGTCTCAATATAATAATATCACTCTTATCATTTTAAGTTACATTTTTATGATTATAAAATCTCAACATATCCTTTATCAGCATTTATTCTTATATAGTCACCTGTCTTAATCAGTGTTGTAGCATTTTCTAGTCCAACTAAAGCTGGTATACCATATTCCCTAGCAACTATTGCTCCATGAGTCAAAAGACCTCCCACTTCTAAGATAAGTCCCTTTGCATTTATAAAAAGTGGTGTCCAACCTGGATCTGTAAATTTTGTAACAAGTATTTCTCCTTTTTTAAGATTATCATCTGTAGGATTTAATATTACTCTTGCATATCCTTCATAAATTCCACAAGAAACAGATGTTGCAACCA
>NZ_DATIRC010000354.1:0-2730 GCF_035470145.1 Romboutsia sp. | reverse complement strand
AATATATAAAATATTATCTGAGTTGAAGCCATTAATTTTTTCTGATTTAGCTACATTTATAATAATATGTGGTCAAAAACTTCACTATAAATATATAGAATCTGAGACACTAGATGACCCATTTATATCTAGTTTATTCACACATACTATACATACACCATTAGCAACTAGAAGTCAACTGCAACAAGTTTTTGAAAAATATATAATAAAAAATGAAAATAATAAAGATTTAGATTATGATACAATTAATAAATATGTGGACATGTTAATCTTTAAATCTAATGGAATACTCAGAAAGTTTAATAATGAGATATCAAAAGAACTTATATGGGAAGATAAAAAAGCATTTTTATACATAGATGAGAGTTTATTTAACAACAAAATTGATAGTGAAATTGTTGATATTATTGAAAATATAGTAAATGATAGTACTGATGTAATTAGTGTAATGAAAGATTACCTTACTCAACAGTTATATATATGGAGTAAAAAGATAAAATATAAAATTAAATTTTCAGAAAATGATATATTAGATTTAAAAGAATATGAATCACAGTCATATTTGCAACCTTATATTGAAGAAATATATATATGGTTTAATAGATTGATATCATATATGATAAGTGCAAATATACTAGAAAGAGAAGAAAAAGATGGTATTATTAATTATAAAATAACAGTTGATGCAGGTTTTAAAAATGAAAATAGTGAAAACTCAAATCAAAAGAGTATATTTATGAAAGATAACGAGGTAAGAAAGTTTGTAAATTTAATAGATCAAGTTATTATGTATGGGAGTATACTATGTTCCTGTATAAATATTGATGTTAATAATAAATTAGACAAGGTGCTTATTTCATTGGATGAAAATAAATTAATAGTAAGAGAAAGTTTCATTTCATATAATCTAGACGATATAAATATATTATATGAATCTATAGTAAATAATACTTTAAATGAAATCACTAGCAAACATCGTATGTTAATTAAAGAATCTACACATTATATTAAAAATATAAGAAGTTTTATATTAAGAAATATAATTTTTGAATATACAAAAATGAGAATAGATAATAATTGTTTAAATATAAAAATTGAAAAACAAATTGCTAAAATAGATTGGGCATTCTATTTAGTAAATGAAGATGAAAAAATATTATTTAAAATCATATATAGGGAGAGTGGTACAAAAGCTCCTGTTATAGATAGATACAATAAAACTTCTAAGTTTAGTAAGATAGTTAATATAGTACTAGATGAGAATATAGTTAAAAATGATAAATACTTTTATAATACGAATATAACAAATACTGGAAGGATATTGCAGTTTAATAATAAAGAGTATAAAGATAATATATATTTTTATGATATACATATAACAAGAGAAGAAAATATTACTGAGCTGTTAGAATCAAAGGTATGGGATATTATAAATGAGGTATTAATTAATGATAAAAGTAGACTAGAAGTTGCTACTACTATATATTAAATAATATGTTAGAAAATAAAATGTTATTTAATATATAGTGTATCAAGCTAAAATCCAAATATAATCTTGAGTACTACTCCCGTGATTTGCCTCTACTATGAAAACCACGACAATATTTATGCAAGCATGTCGTGGTTTTTATAAAAAGATGAACCATTGCAAAATTAACTTAGTTAGTTTGAGAACAATCACTAACTATTTTCAGGCTTATTATAAATTAGTAGAGTACTGAATTGAAACGAACAAATATATTCTTACTGACTATACCCTAATTCTAATAACAACTCTCATCATTGCAGAGTCGGGGATTTTTATACAATATGAAAAGATATAACTAAAATTAATATAGTATTTTTAATACAGCTTGTACACATATGCTTATCTTATTCTTTCTCATAGGTTACAAATATGTATTTTAATATCTTATCTAACTCATTTAATAAAGTTATCCTAGATATCTTTATTTTTGATAGCAAGCTTTCCTTCTCCTTTACTTTACTATCAGAATAGAAGTTGCTATAAAAGTTATAATGAGATGCAATGTAATCTTCAGGCCTACCATTCCAATCAATTATCTGGGTTCTTTGAGGGCTATTTTTTTTATTTCTTTTTGCTAATGCAAATTCATAAAAGTTACTAAGATATGGGTTTATATTAAGTTCACTTTCGTAATTATACCCCAAATTATCAAATTGATAATCATATTGGTTATTTATTAATTCGATTATTTCTTTAGTAGAATAACTAATAAGTCTTATATTATCAAATTCTTCCGGTTCTACAATGTCCCAAGCTACAAGGTTACCTTCATCATCATAAATAGGAATTTCACCATCTATTATTTCGCCATACAGATTATGAAAACCTTCACGGAATGAACTCTCTATAAGTTTTGAAGCAACATAGGTTAGGTCTAGCTTGTTAAATTCATCAACTAGAATATTGAAATCTTTAAACTTATTTAATAACTCATCTTCAAGTCTATATAGATATTGCTTATCTAAAACTTCTTTTAAAAATGAGAATTCAAGTTTACTAAACAAATCACCGTTTGGAAATATAAATGAGTTATTAAGGTCCTCAATAAGTGGGATATATATTTTTTCTTTTCTTTCCATTACATTCTTATTTTTTAATTTCATATCAAAGGTAAAAGTTGAGTCATTTATTATTGGACTGTAATCACCTTTTGTACTATTTCTATATGACATTACTTGCCTCCAAAAGAAGAGTTATTTATT
>NZ_DATIRC010000353.1:0-13314 GCF_035470145.1 Romboutsia sp. | reverse complement strand
CGATATTTTCATAAGTTAAAGTCTATATTAAAAATTTTAAAAAAATCATATTCCTTGGTGGTTATAGATACAATAAACAGTCCATATCCAGGATATGAGGGATATATACAAAATATAGAACATGATATAGTATATATATCACGTAAGATAGATGAAAAGGCATATGCAATTATACCTATATCAAGTATAATTGATATTTATGCAAATAATGTTGATGTTGATGCAAAGCAAGTAGGAAAGATAAAAGAAAAAATAGACCACGTACTTATGAAGGATAAGAAAGAACAGCATAAAGACAAAGAAGCATTTATGGAAAAACAAGAAATAGAATATCAATTATATAAAATCTTAAGTAATTTAAAGAAAGAAAAAGATGATACATTACTTTTGAAAATATATACAAAATCTATAGTGTATCAAGTATATGATGAAATCAATTTAAGCCAAATTAGTACGATAACACCAGACTTTTTGTTTGTTTATTATATAGAGCAAAATCACGAAATAAATAATGAGGTTTTAATAATATTACCATTAAAATCAATTGATAGTATTATAATGTATAATGATAGTGCAATGCCTGTTATAATGCATACACCAAAAGAGAAATCTATACACCTTGTATACGAGGACTCTAAGGAAAATTTAATTTTAGCAAAACAAAATTCAAATAACACAGATGAAAATTGTGTTGATTGATAATAATTGGAGTAATGCGCCGGAGTTGGCGCTTTGACATATTGTTGATATGCCACCTTTATTTTTTATAAAAATAAATATATAATAAATATATTGAAGGTGAAAAGTTTTAAAATGTTAAATTATACACTACATATAATAAAACTTTGTAAATAACGGGGTAAGAGGTGACGCTTTTGGAAGAGAAAATATTAAGAAGAATATTTAATGGATTTATATATATACATATATTAGAACATGCTAAAAGAAAGCCATTTTACGGAACTTGGATGATAGAGCATCTAAAAGAACATGGATATTCATTAAGTCCAGGGACTTTGTACCCAATTCTTAGAGAAATGGAAAGTACAGGTATAATAGTAAAAGAGGATATAAATATAAATGGAAAAATAAGAAAATACTACAGCATTACAGAGGTAGGAGAAAAAGTATTAACAGATGCAAGAGAAAAATTAAAAGAATTAAAAATGGAATTTTAAAAAGACGCTTATGCGTCTTTTTTAGTACGAGAAACATTAAATTTTTATTGTGTATGTATATAACCTATGATACTATATAAATACAATATCGGTTTTCGATATCAAGAAGATATCAAAAGTAATAATTATTAAATTTTAAAGGAGAGACAATAAATGAGTTTATTAAGAATAAAAGATATCTCACTAAGAATAAATGAACGAGATATTTTGAAAAATATAAATTTAAATGTATTACAAAAAGACTTTATATTCATTTTAGGGCATTCGGGAAGTGGAAAAAGTACATTACTTAGAATTTGCGCTAGTTTAGTTGGTCAAAGTGATGGAGAAATATTACTTAATGATAAATCATATAGTGAATACAACCCAAAAGAATTAAGAAAAGAAATAGGATATATAGCTCAGGAACCTTGCTTATTTGGAGAACGTGTTAGAGAAAACTTTGAGTTTGTATATAACATAAGAAATATGAAAGTAGATTATGATAGAATTAATGAACTCTTAGAAAAGTTTAACTTAAGTAAAGACTATTTAGATAAAAGCATAGATTCGCTATCTGGAGGACAAAAACAAAGAATAGCTATAATAAGAGGTATTTTAGTATTACCTAAAGTACTTTTATTAGATGAAATAACTTCAGCACTTGATGAAGATAACAAGTTAATAGTTGAAAATATAATAAAAGACTTAAATGAAAGTGGAGTTAGCATAATTTGGGTCACTCATGATATTAGTCAATGTGAAAGATTAAATAAAAAGTATATAAAAATAGAAAATGGAAAGACAACAAAGGAGGCTTGCTAATGAGTATAATATCTTTAATTTTAGCATCACTTCTTTTAATACCTCCAATTTTAATATCATACAAAGAAAAATTAGGTTTAGAAAAAGATATAATAATAAGTATTTCAAGAGCTATTATACAACTTTTAGTAATAGGATACATATTAGAATATATATTTGACGTTCAAAATAGTATTCTAACAATTATTATGGTCATTATTATAGTAATGAATGCTTCTTTAAATACTATCAAAAAGGGAGAAAATATAAAAAAACCATTTATAATATCACTTATTTCAATTGGTATAGCGACTATTGTAACAATGACTGTTTTAGTTATGTCGGGATCCATTGATTTTGTACCTAATGAAGTTATAACAGTAAGTGGAATGGTGGTTAGCAACTCTATGGTAGCTATAAATTTATGTTATAAAAATATGAATAGTGGATTTAAAGACAAGATAAAAATAGTTGAAGCTAAATTATCTCTAGGAAGTAGTATAAAAGTAGCATCTCAAGAAATTATAAAACAAAGTGTAAAAATGGCTATGATGCCTTCAATAGATTCAGCAAAAACACTTGGAATAGTATCACTTCCAGGGACTATGACAGGACTTATATTAGCAGGACAATCACCATTGCTTGCAATAAAGTTTCAGATAATGGTTACATTTATGATTATAGCATCAACATCTATATCAACGATTATAGCAGGATATTTAGGTTATAAGTCATTTTTCAATGATAGATGTCAACTTATAAATATTCAATAAATTTTATTAACTAAGATTGAAATAGTTAGCCAAAACATTGATCAAGCAATGGATCTGGTTTATAGCTCGTTTGAGCTACGCGTGGCTCAAGTGGAGCGGATGTTTTAGATTAACAAATATATTGGTTAGTAAATATTTTCTTAGGGAATATATAAGAATAGAAAATTTACCTAAGGAGATGATGATATGAGAAAAATTGCAACTTTTGCAGGAGGATGTTTTTGGTGTATGGTAAAGCCTTTTGATAAATATAAAGGTGTAGAAAAAGTCGTATCAGGATATACTGGTGGCCATACCAAAAACCCAACTTATGAAGACGTATATACAGATAAGACAGGTCATATAGAAGCTATACAAATAACTTATGATGATGAATTAATAAGTTATAAAGAACTTTTAGATATATTTTGGAATCAAATTGATCCGACTGATGAAGGTGGTCAATTTAATGATAGAGGACATAAATATAAAACTGCCATATTTTATCATGATGAAGAACAAAAGAACGTTGCGATGAAATCAAAAAAAGAATTAGAAGAAAGTGAAATTTATATAAATTCAATAGTTACGATGATAATACCTGCTACTACTTTTTATGAAGCTGAAGAATATCACCAAGGATATTATAAAAAGAACAAAGAACATTATGATAGATACTACAAGGGAAGTGGTAGATTTGATTTTGTAAAAAGAAATTGGGCAAAGAAAAATCTAACAGATTTACAATTTCAAGTAACACAAAATGATATGACAGAGAAAGCATTTGAAAATGAGTATTATGATAATAAAGAAGAAGGAATATATGTTGATATTGTAAGTGGGGAAGTATTATTTTCATCAAAAGATAAGTTTGATTCAGGATGTGGATGGCCTAGTTTTTCTAAAGCCATAAATAATGAATGTGTATTAGGAAGATATGATTATTCACATGGCATGAAAAGAGTTGAAGTTAGAAGTAAAGAAGGGGATAATCATTTAGGACACGTATTTGACGATGGACCAAAGGAATTAGGTGGTATAAGATTTTGTATAAATTCTGCAGCATTGAAATTTATACCAAGAGATAAAATGATAGAAAGTGGCTATAGAGAGTATGTGTATTTATTTGAATAAATTATGATACATGATATTAGTTTTTATAGAGAGTTAGTTTAAATATTTAATATTTAATATTTAATATATAGAAAATTAACAGATTATGTATGCTATAATTTTGTTAAGTAGATTGTTAGAGGAGGGGTAGATTTGTTAATATTAACTATTGATAATGTTCCAGGGAAAAAGATTACTAAGGTTGTAGGGCTAGTAAAGGGAAGTACGATAAGAGCTAAGCATATAGGAAAAGATATTGGAGCTAGTTTTAAGCAAATTGTAGGTGGAGAACTTACAGGATATGATGAAATGATGACAGAAGCTAGAAAAATAGCAATAGGAAGAATGGTAGAAGATGCGAAGGCACAAGGTGCTAATGCTATAATAGGATTTAGATTAACTTCAGCAGCAGTTATGCAAGGAGCAGCAGAAATGCTTGCCTATGGAACTGGGGTTGTGGTAGAGGATGATGAGTAGTAATATATTTGCAGTAATTTTATTTATTCTTGGACTTTTAGTGCCAGGAGTTATATTTATTGGAAGCATATTATTACTTATAATTAAGATAATTGAGAGAAAAAAAGAAAAGAAAAACGAAGATCTGGATAAATATGATAAATATTAATTGATAAAGATAGTATAAGTAGTTTACATTTAAACTTCTTGTACTATTTTTATATACGGAGGATTTTATGAAAGACTTAATAATAGTAAGGGGAGCAGGAGATTTAGCAAGTGCTGTAATACACAAACTTAACCGATGTGGATTTAAAGTAGTAGCATTAGAAGTAGAAAAACCTCTAGCGATAAGAAGGTATGTATCGTTTTGTGAAGCTGTCTATGAAAAAGAAGTCACAGTACAAGGTGTTAATTGTAGATTATGTAAAAATATTAATGAAATAGATGAAGTTTTAAAAGATAATAAAGTTGCTTTAGTAGTAGACCCTTTAGGAAATTATATAGAAAAATTAAAACCTAAAATAGTAATTGATGCCATTATTGCAAAGAAAAATATTGGAACAAATAAAAAAATGGCTGATTTGACAATAGCGCTAGGTCCAGGATTTTGTGCTGGAGTTGATGTTGATGTAGTTATTGAAACTATGAGAGGCCATAATTTAGGTAAAATAATAAATGAAGGTTATGCTTTAAAAAATACAGGGGTGCCAGGAAGTATAAATGGAGTAAGTAAACAAAGAGTAGTTTATTCAAAATACTGTGGAATAATTACAAATTTAGCTAATATAGGGGATATAGTTAGAAAAGATCAAATAATTGCTCGCATAAAGGATAATAGTGGCATAAATCATGAAGTAAGAGCAAGTATAAATGGGGTTTTAAGAGGAATTATAAGAGAAAAGTCGAATATAATAAGTAAACTTAAAATATTAGATATAGATCCAAGAATAGATGAAGTTGAAAATTGTTATACCATATCAGATAAAGCAAGATGTATAGCTGGAAGTGTGTTAGAAGTTGTAGTGTCATATTACAATAAGATAGATAAATCATAAAATATAAACATTAAAATTTATGACTTTTGGGGGAATGTATATGCATGATAGGATTTTAGATAAAATAAATAATGAACTTAAAAAAGGAAATAAAGTAGCATTTGCAACGTTAACAGAAGTAAAAGGTTCTAGTCCAGGCAAAGCTGGCGCTACACTTGCTTATTTTAATGATAAAAGTATAATGGGAACTGTTGGTGGAGGGATTTTAGAACATGAAGTCATAACTAAATGTGCAATATGCTTAGAATCGGGACAAGATAGTTTGTTTACGCACTCTTTAAATGAAAATTCAGAGGACACATCCATGCAATGTGGAGGAAGTGTATCGGGATATATAAAAGTATTTAAGCCAAGACCAAGACTTTTGATAGTAGGTGGAGGCCATGTAGGGTTTAATATATACAATGTATCAAGAAGTTTAGATTTTTATACTATAGTAGTTGATGATAGGCAAGAATTTGGAAATAAACAAAGGTTTGAACTAGCGGATGAAGTTTATTTTGGAAATATATCTAAAATATTGAATGAATTAAGAATTGATGAAAATACATATGTAGTAATTGCTACAAGAGGATATGAAAAAGATTTAGAAGCTTTAAGGGAAATAATAAAAGAAGATCCATCATATATAGGTATGATAGGTAGTAGTAAAAAGTGGGAAACTTTAAAGACACAATTAATAAAAGAGGGAATAAAAGAAGATAAACTTAATAATGTTTATGCTCCTGTAGGACTCAATATTTGTTCTAACGAAGTAAATGAAATTGCATTTGCCATAATGGCAGAATTATTATTAGTTAAAAATAATGGCCATCTATCACACAGAAAAAATAAGAATTTAAGAATTGATAATTAATTTAAAATATAAAAAAATTGGGGAATAGACTATGGAGGTTAATTATGTTTAAAGTAGCAATAATAACACTCAGTGATAAGGGATATGAGGGACAAAGAGAAGATTTAACAGGACCTAAATTAAAAGAATATGTCCAAAGTAATGAATTGTATAAAGTAGTAAGTTACACACTAATAAAAGACGATATCGAAATGTTACAAAATGAACTTATAAGAATTTGTGATAATAATATAGCTGATTTAGTTTTAACTAATGGAGGAACAGGATTTTCTAAAAGAGATATAACGCCAGAAGCTACAAAGGCTGTTTTAGAAAAAGAAATACCAGGAATTAGTGAATATATGAGAATGAAATCTAGTGAAATAACTAAAAAGGCTATTTTAAGTAGAGGTGTAAGTGGAATAAGAAATAATTCTATAATAATAAACTTGCCAGGAAGTCCAAAGGGAGCTGTTGAAAATTTAAGCTTTGTAATGGATAGTTTAGACCATGGAATAGAAATTTTAAAAGGAGAAGCTACAGAATGTGCCACTAATGTAAAGAAATAGTATATAATTAGTTGTATATAAAATAGGCAAGTAAAGAGGGAAGCTAGTTATGATAGATAAATATGGAAGAAATATAAATTATGTTCGTATTTCGCTTACAGATAAATGTAATTTAAGGTGTGTTTATTGCATGCCATCAGATGTGGATTTTGAAAAAAACTATGTAAATGATGTACTTAGTTTAAATGATTACAAATTTATTATAAAAGGAATGTCTGAACTTGGAATAACAAAGGTAAGATTTACTGGAGGAGAACCACTTTTATATCCAAATCTAGAGGATTTAATAAGATACACTTATAAAGATTGTAAAATAGATGATATAGGTATAACGACTAATGGAATCGGACTTCATGAAATAGCATATGATTTATACCAAAGTGGACTAAAAAGTGTAAATATAAGTTTAGATTCATTAAAAGAATATAGATATAAAAGTATAACTAGATGTGGAGATTTAAAAGATGTTTTAAAGTCTGTTCACAAATGTTTGGATTTAGGAATTAAAGTAAAAATAAATTGTGTTGTGATAAATGGATTTAATGATGACGAGTTATTAGATTTTATTTTAATGACAAAATTTTATCCTATAGATGTTAGATTTATAGAACTTATGCCTTTAGGAGAAGCTAGAAAAATTTATCAAAAAGGGTATTTTAACATAGGAGAAATGATAAATGGCATAGATGAACTGTATAAAATAGATTCAAATGAAAAAAGTACAGCGCAGTATTATAAATTTGATGGATCAAAGGGACGAGTTGGAGTAATTACACCTATGAGTTGTTCATTTTGTAATAAATGCAACCGTATAAGAGTAACAGCAAATGGAAGTATTAAGTTGTGCCTTCATTCAAACGAAGAAATTGATATAAAATACTATCTTAATAAACCGTTGATATTTAGAGAAACAATGAAAGAAATGATATTAAAAAAACCGGAGAAGCATTATTTGAATGAAAATCAGTGTAGCGATACATCTAGAAAAATGTATCAAATAGGGGGATAATATGCTAACTCATATAAATGAAAAAGGTTATGCAAAAATGGTTGATATAAGTAAAAAAGATGATACTCAAAGAAGTGCAGTAGCAGTAGCAACGATTACTGTTAGTGAAGAGGTAATGGACAAAATAAAAAATGGACAAATAAAAAAAGGTGATGTTCTTTCGGTAGCTCAAGTTGCAGGAATAATGGGAGCTAAAAATACATCTATGAATATTCCAATGTGCCACCAAATTAATTTGGTAGGATGTGATTTAGAGTTTGAAATTAATGATAAAGATAGTAGTATAAATATATATGCAACATGTAAATCACTTGGAAAAACAGGTGTTGAAATGGAAGCATTAAATGCCTGTTCAATAGCAGCACTTACTATATATGATATGTGTAAAGCTATAGATAAAAGAATGATTATAAGTAACATTCATTTACTAGAAAAAACAGGTGGAAAGTCTGGAAATTTTAAATTTTAATACAAGGTGGGGGATAAATGGCAAGAGTAGTATCTATAAATATAAGCGAAAAAAAAGGTGTAATAAAAGTTCCTGTTAATAAGGCTGAGATTAAAACAGACCATGGGATAGTTGGAGATGCACATGCAGGAAACTGGCATCGTCAAATATCTATGCTAGCTGAGGAAAGTATAGATAAAATGAAAAATAAAGGCTTTAACCATTTAAAATTTGGAGATTTTGCAGAAAATATAACTACGAAAGGTATAGAAGTATATAAATTACCAGTAGGAACAAGATTAAAAATAGGGGACTGTGAAGTTGAAGTTACTCAAATAGGCAAAGAGTGTCATGGAGGGTGTGAAGTAAAAAAGATAACAGGAGACTGTGTTATGCCAAGAGAGGGAATATTTGTAAGGGTTATAAAAGAAGGAACAATACAAGTAAATGACAATATAGAAATATTATAATAAAAAAAGTATGGAGAAATCTCCATGCTTTTTTTATTATAACTGCTAAAATTGAAATAGTTCGCCAAAACGTTAATCAAGTAACAGACCGGATTTTTTAGAAATGTATAGATGAATATATTTAAATACAAATATTTAGGAATAAAAAAACTTATGAAAAGAATATAAATTACATATAAAGATATATCATTTTTACATTTTATAACTTAAGTTATATACAAAGTGTTTAAAAAATAATTTTTTATCATATAAAAAATAGAGGAGGCCAATATGCCAAAACAGCTAGCAAGAGGATTTGAAGAAAGACTTTTTAGAATTAGAATGCTATCTCATACAGGAGATAAAATACATATAAAATTGCCAATAAGTTTTGTGAAAAAAATGGTACAAAATAATGCGATAAATTTTTTTAATACTCAAGATGATATTATAGATAGTGAAAAACTATTAAATTTAATAATTCATTCATTTGATTACAATTTGTCTGGAGAAATAGCTCATTTAGAAAGAAAAAATGGAGATATAATAAAGATAATAATTGATTAAAAAATATATATGATTTAAGTTAAAAAGTACTAGTTATAAGCTAGTACTTTTTAAATATTATTTAATTTTTAAAACTTGTTCAGCTATATTTGAAGCGTGATCTGAAACTCTTTCTAGATTAGAAAGTAAATCAAGGTACAAAATTCCAGAATCAATAGTACATGAATTTTCATTCAATCTATGTATGTGAGTTTTTCTAAATGATTTTTCTAGGTAATCTACTTGCTTTTCAACTTCTAACACATGGAGTGCCAAATCTATATCGCGTTTATCTAACGCGATTAATGAGTTTTTAAAGTTTGACATAGACTTTTCATAAACATTATTGATTTCATCTAATGCAATTTCAGAAAATTCTAAGTCTAAGGATACTACATTTTTAGCAAGTTCAGCTATATTTTCTGCATGATCTGAAACTCTTTCAATGTCATTTACAGTATGGAAGAGCAAATCAGTTTTAAATCGCTCATCTTCACTTAAAGGAGATTTAGATAATTTCACTAAATAATTTAATATGTCCTTTTGGAGTTTATTAACAATTTTTTCACTTGCAAATGTAGTTTCAATATCATCAGAGCTTTTATTAATAACTCCTTTTAAGGATGAATCAAGTGCAATACAAGCTTTATTACCCATTCTTAAAACTTCCTTTATAGTATTTCCAAGAGCTATAGATGGTGTTTCTAACATTCTTTCATCTAAAAATTTAGTATTACTTGTATTTTCATTTTCATTTGTTTTTTCAGGAACCAAAGCCAGAGAAAGTTTTACTATATATCTAGAGAATGGTAAAAGTACTATAACATTCACTAAATTAAATAAAGTATGAGCATTTGCTATTTGTCTAGCAGAGTCAGTTGGGTCTATTGAACTAACAATTGACGTAATAGGTTTATTTAAAATAAGAATAAATATTATAGTTCCTATAACATTAAAGCTTAAGTGCATTATAGCAGCTCTTTTTGCATTTCTGCTTGCACCTATACTAGAAAGTAATGAAGTAACACAAGTACCTATGTTATCTCCGTAAAGTATAGGTAGTGCTGATGATAATGGTAACAGACCTTGTGATGCTAAAGCTATTAACATACCCATAGAAGCACTAGAACTTTGTACAATTCCTGTTATTAAAAACCCTGCAAGTATACCTAGTATTGGATGAACACCAAAGTACAATAATGCATTTTTAAACTGAGGCAATTGTGCTAATGGCTTAACTGCATCTTTCATAAATTCCATACCAGTAAATAGTATACCAAATCCGATAAGAATCTCTGCAAGATTTTTGTACTTTTGATTTGAATTAAATAAGTATATAACTATACCAATACCTAAAGAAATAGGAGCTAATCCTTCTAAATTAAAAGATACAAGTTGAGCTGTAACAGTAGTACCGATGTTAGCACCCATTATAACTCCGATTGCTTGAGAAAGAGTCATTATTCCAGCATTTACAAATCCTACAATCATAACTGTAGTTGCACTAGAACTTTGTATAATAGCAGTAACTACGATACCTACTAAAACTCCCATAAGCACATTGCTTGTTAAAAACTCTACGATTCTTTTTAATTTATTTCCCGCTGATTTTTGAAGACCTTCTCCCATTAAGTTCATACCATATAGGAAAAGACCTAACCCCCCAATAAGGCTTATTGCTATAGTCAATTTTACGTCCTCCTTAAAAATTATTCTTATGTAGCATTTCAGTTATTTAGTTGATTTTTATATTTATGTTTCCCATAAAATTGAGAAATCAAACTTACAAATAGGGAATCAAATCTTTATAGATACTATAAATTAGAATGAAAATAAGTTTAAATAATATAATATAACAAATTATTATATAGATGCAAATAAAAAAAGAAAATATAAAAACTATTAACTGATAATAAGTTGAAAAATGGAATTTGCAACAAAAAAAAGAAAAAAAACATAAAAATGTAAAAAAATTCATAACAAATTCGCATTTAAAGTATATAATATATATAAGAATTATTTTGAAGATTTAAGTTTTAAAATATATATTGATAGAAAATATATAAGGTGAGGAGATTAGTTATGTTAGAGAGAAAGGTAGCAGTAGCTGTATGTGCAACTACGGTAGGTTTGGCTATGGCGACAACAGCTTCATTCGCAAATACAAACCAGGGAACCGTAACGGCAAGTGCGTTAAATATAAGGAGTGGACCAAGTACAAGTTATGCAGTAATAACAAAATCATATAAAGGTGATAAAGTAGAAATATTAGAAAGTTCAAATGGATGGCATAAAGTAAAATTATCAAATGGGAAAATAGGATGGGGAAGTGGATATTATATAAGTACATCTTCTAACCCCGACGACGGATCATCTTCAGGCGATGTAAATACACCATCAACAGGTAAAACAGGAACAATAACAACATCAGTATTAAATATAAGAAGTGGACCAAGTACAAGTTATGCAGTAATAACAAAATCATATAAAGGTAACAACGTAGAAATATTAGAAAGTTCAAATGGATGGTATAAAGTAAAGTTATCAAATGGAAAAATAGGATGGGGAAGTGGATATTATATAAGCACATCTTCTAATCCCGACGACGGATCATCTTCAGGCGATGTAAATACACCATCAACAGGTAAAATAGGAACAATAACACCATCTGCATTAAATATAAGAAGTGGACCAAGTACAAGTTATGCAGTAATAACAAAATCATATAAAGGTGATAAAGTAGAAATATTAGAAAGTTCAAATGGATGGTATAAAATAAAGTTATCAAATGGAAAAATAGGATGGGGAAGTGGATATTATATAAGTACATCTTCTAACGCAGATGACGGGTCTTCAAATGATGAATCAACTCCACAAGATAAAGAACAAGCAATAGTAAATCTTGCAAAAGCTCAATTAGGAAAACCATATGTATGGGGAGCTGAAGGCCCAAGCAGCTTTGATTGTTCAGGATTAACATATTACATATACGGAAAAAATGGAATAAAGCTACCTAGAGTTTCAAGAGATCAATATAGCGCTGGAACACATGTTAGTTCATCTAATTTAAAGCCAGGTGATTTATTATTCTCAAGTACAAATGGAAGCGGAAATATAACTCATGTTGGTATATACATAGGAAATGGAGAAATGATACATGCTCCAAAACCAGGAGATGTAGTACAAAAAACTAGTATAAATAGTTCTTATTGGCAAAAAGCTTATGTAGGAGCAAAGAGAGTATTATAAAATAATAAGAATAAAGAGTGAGTATCTCAAAATGAATTTAATCATTAAGAGATACTCTTTTTTCTATATAAATAATGTTTGCTTTCCAAATTAATATAATATATAATAAATGTAAACTAATAATGATAAAAAGGTAAACGTAAAAACAAGGAGGAATTACATATGAAGTTGTCTATTAGAGATTTAATAATATGTTCATTATTTGCCAGTGTAACTGCAATACTTGCTCAAATATCAATACCTATTCCATTTACAACAGTACCACTTACAATGCAAGTATTCGCAATTATGTTGTGTGGAATGTTGCTAGGGAGTAAACTTGGATTTATATCTCAAGTAATATACTTATTGATAGGAGCAATAGGTATGCCGGTATTTGCACAAATGAGAGGAGGCCTTGGAGTTTTATTGGGGCCTACAGGTGGATTTTTAGTATCATTCCCAATAGCTGCTTTTATAGTAGGGTATTTTTCACAGAAATATAAATCTAAACTGTCAGTGATACTAGGCATGGTTTTAGGGCTTGTTATTATTTATATAATAGGAACATTACAATTTTGTTTAATAACAAAGGTAAGTTTTATGAGTGGAATTATGGCATGTGTATTGCCATTTGCATTTACAGATTTAATAAAAATAGGATTAGCATATGTTATAGGTAGTAGTATTTATAAAAGAGTAAATATAGGGATTAGAACGTGTTAAAGATAAGACCACATCACATTTTGTGTATGAAAGCTTATGTAGGAAAAGGATATAGTCAAGAATTTAGTGAAAATATAGAAAGTATAATAAAACAACTAAAAGATGATTCAAAACAAATACAAATAGTATTTGGATTAGATGATATATGTAGTAAATGTCCATAT